>JAJDWM010000599.1 GCA_022825595.1 Bryobacterales bacterium
GGCTCGATTCGGTCGCTGGGCGGGCCTACGTGGATGTGCGGTCCGGATGACTGTCCGGGAACGGCGCTGCGGAATGCGATGTAAGGGATTCCCAGGCTCTCGAGCATGTACGTCAGGAAGGCCCCCTCTTCCGAGTCAGGATGCAGGGCAACGTCGATCCTGCCGGTGTGGTCCAGCCCCATTGAGCGGTGCCAGTCGGTGTCGCCGTCAGCGCTGACCGGAGGGGGATGGCCGAAGGTCTGGTAGTACATATCGGCGATGTCGTGCAGGGCCTCCATCTCGTACTGGTTGAATCCCTCGAAGCGATAGGCCATCTCCTCACCCTGCAATTCCTCGAGGTACGTCTCGGCGGCTGCGATGCGCTCGATTTGCCGGATCAGGTCGGCCCGCTTCTGGGCCAGTTCGGCCTGACGCTCGGCAAGCTCCAGCTCGTCCCTTGCGACCTGAAGGTGTTTGGCCGGCAGCGCCCCCGCTTCCACCCGGGCAGAGATCAGGTTGAACTCGTCCTGCGCCAACCGCAGCAGGCCGGAGGCCGCTGTGAGCATGTGCTCGATCTCGTCTCGCCGCAGCGAGTCCTTCAGCAGGGTATCGGTGAGCGTCTCCCGGTAGCCGCGCTTGAGGACGTCATTCTGGGCTTCGACCAGCGCGCGCCTTGGAAGCGCTCCCGCCCTCACCAGATCGCGGACACGGCTCAATTCTGGGTCCACTTGCGCCCGCAGGGCCGGTCCGACGATCGCAGCTAGTGCTAGCGAGGCAAGCCAGGATGCGCAGCGCATGCTAATGGCATTTTACCGGGCAGCGGGGTCCGCCGACCGGCGGCCGATGCTGCCACATTGGTCGGGGCATCTCGAGCGGGATAGAATGAGGGCACTCGCCATCCGCTCCGCGCCTCGGAACGGTCAGCTCGCATGGAAGACTGGGAAGTCGCCGTGAATGCCGCAGGTGAGCGGAAGGCCATCGATACGGTCATTCTGGACATCGGCCAGGTGAGCACGTTCACCGAGCAGTTCGTGATCTGTCACGGCACGAGCACGCGGCAGGTTCAGGCCATTGCCGATTCGGTTGAGCGTGCGCTCAAGGGAGAGGGTCGGCGCCCGCGTTGCGTGGAGGGCTACCGGAACGCAGAGTGGATCCTCATGGACTTCGGCGATTTCGTCGTGCACGTCTTCTCTAGGGACAAGCGCTACTACTACGACTTGGAACGGCTCTGGCGCACGGCGCCCAAGCTGCCGAGTCCAGTGGCGGCCTGACGCAGCCGCCGGTCACCGGACAGCGAGTCGGCGGCGGAGCCGCTGGCCACGCTCGAAGTGGCCCTTTTCCTCTCCTCGCTCCAAAGCTTGGCGCAAATCCTCAATCTCGGCGGCAACGGCCGTCAGCGCCGTCTGGATCGGGACGAGGTTCGTCCGCAGGATGCCGGCCCAAACATCATGCGAGCTGGCTGCGAGCCTGGTCATGTCCCGCAAGCCGGAGCCCGCCAGTTCGATTTCCCCGATCCCCTCCAAGGCCCGCCCGATCGCAGCCGCCAATGAGGTCGAAATCAGTTGCGGCATGTGGGACGTCCACGCCACGACGGCATCGTGGTGGTCGGCGCGCATCTCACGCTGGCGGCAGCCCATGCGGTCCAGCCATTCGCGAAACTGCGCGATCACTGGCGTGGACGGCACGCTGTCACCGGTGGGCACCAGGGCGTAGGTCGCACCCTCGAACAGATCTGCATCGGCGATCGCCACTCCCCGGCCCTCCTTGCCCGCCATGGGGTGGCCGCCGACAAAGTGAGGGCCGTCGCCGAAGAGTTCGGAGGCTTTGGTCACTATGACCGACTTTGTGCTGCCGGCGTCGGTGACGAGCGCACTCGGCTGAGCCAGTCTCCGCACGGTCTCCAATTGCCGTACGATTCGCTCCACCGGTTGGGCCATGTAGACGAGCTGCGACTGGGGCACGGCCTCCGCTAGAGTGCAGCCTTCGTCCACAACCCCAAGGCTTGTCGCCTCCGCGATCGTCCGTGGAGAGCTCACCCCCAGGATCCGCCCACCGAACCCCAAGCGCCGGAGGGCCAATGCGAACGAGCCTCCGATCAGCCCGACGCCCGCAACGGTGACCGTCTTGATCGGTTCCACCGATCACCCGTCCTCGCTGTTCTGAATGGCTCGCATCTCGTCCATGACAGCCTCGAAGACGCGCTCAAGGGCCGCCGAAGACAAGGGGCCGCGATTTGCCCCGCGGATGTTCGCCAAGACCTCCCGCTCCCTGTCGGGCTCCCGTATTGGCCGACCATACTGCCGCTTTAAGGGGGCGAGTGCCAGTACGGCCCCCACCCGCTGGTTGAGCAGTTCCACCAAGGAGCGGTCCACGCGGTCGATCTGCTCCCGCCAGTCGTTGAGGACGTTCACTGATTCGGCGCCATCCTGTTAGCGGGACCCGCCGCCAACCCTGCCTTAAGCTCGCGGGCAAGGCTCTCCACTCGCTCTTCAAGGTCCTCGGCGCTCCGGTTGTCGGCGATCAGCCTCATGAACGCGCTTCCCGCCACGGCCGCGTCGGAGTACGGCGCGACTTCTTGCATGTGCGCTCGCGTGGAGAGTCCGAATCCGAGGGCCAGAGGCAGGCTGGTCACCTCCCGCGCGCGCTCAGCCAGAGGCGAGGCATCGTTGGAGATGCTCTTGCGGATGCCGGTAACCCCTGCGCGCGAGACGAGATACAGGAATCCGCTGCTGAGCCGCGCAATCTCGGCAATGCGCTCGGACGGCGTCGTCTGAGTCGCCAGGAAGACGCAATCCAGTCCTTGCGTGCGCATGTGGGAGACGTACACCTCGGACTCTTCGATGGTCAGGTCCGTGAGCAGTGCCCCGTCGATCCCGGCCTCTGCGGCGTCGGCTGCGAAGCGCCTGAAACCGTAGCGAAGGACCGGGTTGAGGTAGCTGAACAGCACCACCGGCAGGGTTGACACGGTCCGCAGGTCGCGAACGACTTGGAGCACAGTGCGAAGGGTCGTGCCCGTGCTTAGCGCGTGCTCACTGGCGCGCTGGATGACCGGACCGTCGGCGATGGGGTCCGAGAACGGCACCCCCAGCTCGAGGATGTCTGTTCCGCCCCGCTCTAAGGCCAAGATCAGCGGGACCGTCCGGTCCGGCGATGGGTCACCTGCGGTGAGATAGGCGATCAGCGCCTTGGATCCGTGCTTGTGCGATCGCGTGATGGCCCGGGCAATCCGCCCCGAATCCTGCTGAGACATCCGCGTCGGCCTGCTCCCGGCAGCGGCCACGACAAAGCCCCATTGTACAGATCGCAGTTAGGATCGTTGTATCCTCGTTTGCCTACCCAGATGCAGCTCGACCGCCTGCGCGTTACGCGCCATTCCATCCCGTTGCCCAGTCCCGTCAGCGACTCCACACACGGCACTATCCGGACTTTCTCGTTGGTCACGGTTCGCGCGGAGGCGGGCAGCTCTCTGGAAGGGCTCGGCTACACCTACACAGTCGGCGAGTCGGCCGCCTCCTCAATCCACTCCCTAATTGAAGACGACCTTGCGCCCCTATTGGCCGGAAGGGATCCGCGGTGCACGGAGGAGGCGTGGCGGCTGATGTGGCGCGCGACGCACTATGCCGGACGCGGAGGGCCGGCGAGCTTCGCGATATCGGCCGTGGACATGGCCCTCTGGGATCTGAAGGCCAAGGCGCTTGGGGAGCCTTTGTGGCGACTACTCGGCGGGAACTCGCCAAGGGTCGAGGCGTACGCCAGCGGAATCGATCTGGACCAAACCCCGCAAGAACTGGCCGACCGGACTCGTGCAAGGATGGCCGCAGGCTTCCGGGCCTTCAAGATGAAGATCGGCCGCGACCGGTTGAGCGAGGACGTGGAACGGGTCTCCGCCGTCCGCGAGGTGATCGGGCCGGACGTACCGCTCATGGTGGACGCGAACATGAAGTGGACTGTGGCCGAGGCCTTGCGGGCCTCACGGGCGTTGGCCGCGTTCGATCCGCTTTGGCTCGAAGAGCCCATCGAGCCTGGCGATATTGAAGGCCACATTAGGATCCAACGCGAGGGTCCCGTCCCCGTGGCTGCAGGCGAGAACCTGCACACGATCTCGGAGTTCACAGCCATGATCTCGGGAGGCGCCGTGGCGTACCCCCAGCCCGACGTGACCAACTGTGGCGGGATAACAGCGTGGCTCAAGGTTGCCCACCTCGCCGAGGCGCACGGCCTGCCCGTCACGACCCATGGGGCCCACGACGTCCATGTGGCGCTGCTGGCAGCCGTTCCGAACGCATCTTTCCTCGAGATTCACGGGTTCGGACTGGACGATTTCGTGCGGCGTCCCCTGAGCATTTCTGACGGTGCCGCCACCGCCTCCGACCGGCCAGGGCATGGGGTGGAATTCGACTGGGAACTGCTGCGTGCGTACCAAGTGGATCGCTAGGAGTTTCCGGCCCACCGGCGCCGAAGTCCCGACCCGGGACTGGCTCGCTCCCGCATGGATCGCGGCCGCGCTGGGTCCCATCGCGTTGCTGGGAGTCTCGGCAGCGCAGGAAGTGCCACCGGTGTTCATCCGGGGCACGACGCTCTTCGACGGCACGGGCCAGGAAGCCCGAGCGGGCGTGGACATTCTCCTTCAGGCCGGCCGAGTGTCGGCGGTGGGCCCGGCTGGCACCGTTCGCGCCCCCGCCGGGGCAATGCTCGTCGACGGTGGCGGGAAGATTGTGATTCCCGGAGTGGTGAACCTGCGGGGGTTGGCCGGCTTGGTGCGCAGTCCGGATGAACCGCCGGAACACTTTACACCGAAAGTCATAGCGCGACACCTTGCCACATACGCGTCGTACGGAGTGACCACCACCGCTACGTTTGCACTGGACGCAGCCACGTTGGCGGCGGTTCGCGCTGGCACGGACTCGGGAATCCCACCAAGGCAGGCGCGGGCGCTGTCGCCCCTCCGAGCGATCTGCCGCGCCCCGCCGCGAGGCGTGAGAGGTACGCCAATGCAGCAGCTCTTCGAAACCATCCAAGGGAGGCGTGCTGCCACCTCGGCGGTCGACCGTCTGGCCGGAGAGGGAGCTGATTTCATCGAACTCTGGGTGGGGCATACCTCGCTGCATGCCGGAGCGCTGCAGGATGCCAGGGCCGCAATTCGCCGAGCTTCCCGGAGGAATCTCAAGGTCTCGATCGTCACGTCGAAGCTAGCGGTTGCACTCGCCGCCGTGCGCTCTGGCGCTCGGCTGCTCGCCGCAAGCATCACTGATGGCGAGGTCGACCAAGGCTTCGTGGATGTGATGAAGGACACCGGTACGGTTTACGCGCCCGCCTTATTCGCGGAGACTGCTCAGTTCTCCTATGAGGACCGGCCCGAGTGGCTGGGTGACCGATTCCTGCGGCGCTCGCTCCTGCCGGGAATCGCGGGACAGCTGCGGGGTCCGATCCAAATAGCGCAGGCACTGGACCCTGACCGCGCCCTTAAGCAGGAGCGTTTCCGCATAGCAATGCGAAACCTGCGCAAGCTCTCCGAGAGCGGTGTTGCCATAGGGTTCGCCAGCGGATCCGGCTTCCCGAACACGTTCGAGGGATACAGCGACTACCGCGAGTGTGTCCTGATGAAGCGGGCTGGACTTACGGCCGAGGAGGTCATTCAAGCGTTCTCCGTCGGCAGCGCCGCAGCGCTCGGGATGGCGTCAGACCTTGGTGCGGTCCACGCAGGTGGCCACGCCGATCTGGTCATCCTCAACGCGGACCCGCGCGAGAACATCCACAACCTGCGGGACCTGCACGCGGTGTTTGTGGGAGGAGTTCTCGTCCCGCTCTGACGCTGGCTGTGGCCGCGTTCAATCCCGGCGGGCCGATTTGGCCCATGGCTCTCGCGTGATTTCCTTCCAGCCCTCCGGCGGGCCGGCTCCCCGACCGGGCCCCCTGCGCGGCGTCTTCCCGGGCGCCCCGCCGGCTGCTCTCCTGCGCCGTGCTCCCGGTTCCAGTATGTTCGGCGACACGGTGTCGGCGCGGGGAAACTCGCGCATGACCTTTCGCAGCTCCGACAGCTTCTCTGCGTGCTCCTCCGCAAGGTTCTGGCTCTCTCCAGGATCAATGTCGAGCCTGTAGAGGTGCTCCCCGAGCTGGTTCCCTCCTCGAGGAAGGGCTTCGACGTACTTCCACGGCCCGTCGATGACCGCCACGTTGCGGAAGACTCCGACAATGTAGGGCGCGGGCCGATCGACCCGTTCCCCCCGTGCTATTGCTGGCCATGCGTTGACGCCGTCAAGCGGGCGCTGGTCTGCCGGTTCGACACCTGCCGCATCGAGGATCGTAGGCAGCCAGTCCACCGCAGTGACCATCTGGTCGACGGTCCGGCCACTTTCGGCCTCGCCGGGCTTCCAAACCAAGGCCGGCACACGGATCCCGCCCTCGAAGACGCCGCCCTTGCCGTCCCGCAGGGGTGAGTTGTCCGCTCCGATGCGCACGGCACCGCCGTTGTCGCTGCACCAGACCACCAACGTGTCCTCGATCATTTCGGATTCCTTCAGAGCATCCACGATGCCCCCGACAGCCGTGTCCAACTCCTCGACCATGGCTGCGTAGGTTCGCCTGTTGGGATTAGTGAGGCTCTCGTATCTGGCTACCGTTACTGGCGGTGCCTGCAGCGGGGCGTGCGGAGCATTGAACGCGACGTAAAGGAAGAGCGGTCGGCCTGTGTCCCGATCCCGGATCACGCGCTCGGCCTCCTCGCCGATCAGGGCTGTTGAGTAACCCTCTTCAGAAATCGGTTCGCCGTTGCGGTGCCAGTCTAGGCCGCCTTCCCAGATGTGCGTCCAGTAGTCGACCGCCGGTCCAAGGTGCCCGTAGGCGCTGTCGAAGCCGCGGTTGTGCGGGTGATGGCTGACGTGGGACAGCCCGAGATGCCACTTTCCGGCCATCGCGGTCTGGTAGCCTGCAGCCCGGAGGATCTCAGGGAGCAGCCGTTCCTCCATCGGCAGCGATCCCACTCCTTCGATGGGCCTGTCTACGCCGTACCGCAGCGGAAGCCTCCCGGTCAGGAACGCTGCCCGCGTGGGGCTGCAGAGCGGTGTGGCGTAGTAGCGTTCGAGGCGCACTCCGCGCTTGGCGATCGAGTCGATGTTGGGCGTGCGGATGTCGCTTCCGTGGTAGCCGACGTCATTCCAGCCGAGATCGTCGGCCATCATGAAGACCACGTTCAGGTCGGCACTGCCCGCCGGTGCCGCGAGGGCACCGAGTGCCAAGCCCAAGGCTAGGATCGGCAAGTGTGGGAGTTGGCGTAGTTGTCTCATCACTCCATGTGCTCCCGGAAGAAGGCCACGGTCATCGGCCAGGCTTTGCGGGATGCCGCGAGGTTTGCTCCTTCGCGGCCAGACTGCTGTCGTAGGAACCCGTGGCCGGCCCCGTCGAACTGGTGCGGTTCGTAGAATTTGCCAAAGCGCCTCATCTCCCTGACCGCATCTGGAATCGTCGCATTTACGCGCGCGTCGTCGCCACCGTAGAGGCCGAGAACCGGCGCTTGAATGCGAGCCAGCATCTTCGCGTCGGGCGACGAGCCGTAGTAAACGACGGCCGCGTCCAGATCCGCCTCATTAGCTGCAAACTGGAAGCTCGTCGAGCCTCCCCAGCAAAAACCCACCGAGCCGAACTTGCCGTTGGAAGCCGGAAGCGACAGCGCATGCCTGGCCACGGCCGAGAGCCGCCGTGTGGTGTCCTCGACCCGGAGAGAGCGCACCAGCGCGACGGCTGCTTGCCGGTCGGCCGGAGTGCCCCCGCCATCTGGGCCATGCCCCGACAGCAGGTCCGGAGCGACGGCGATGAAGCCTTCCGCCGCGAACTGGTCCGCAACCGCCCGGATCCAGTCGGTCAAGCCAAAGATCTCGTGGATCACGACGACGACCGGGGCACGCGAAGCGCGTTCTGGATACACGATCCAAGAACGGACTTTGTCTCCCCAGCGGCTGGCGCCTGAGCGGCCTTCCTGAATGTCGATCCATTCCCCGTGCCTCGGCGAAGCATTGAGTGCGGCAACCGCCGTTTCTGCGTCCGCGGGAATCGCGGGTTCCTGTGCCGATGCTCCCGCCGTGCAAATTACGGTGGCCAGAGCCAAGGCGGTTGAAAGGCGCGCAAGCATAGATCGATACCTCCGAGTCCGGCCGGGGAACGACAGCGGTCATCCCGAGCCATTAGACAGGCTAGCACCGGCATCTAGGGGCTTGCGCCACGACCTGGTGCAGCCCCCGAACGCCACGGGCGGGTCGGTCTCGGCTTGGCAGAGCACCAGTAGGAAGGCCAGTCTTCGGTCGACAAACGGTTGGCCTCGTCGATGGAGACGTCCCGCCATCACCTCTCCGCGAGTTGTTCGGGAGTCGAGTCGAACCGACTGCGGTCAATCGCGCTAGAGTGTCTGGGGCTCCATTGGCCATCCCACTCTCCGCTGGCCCCGGTCGGCTATCGCCAGCTCCGCGCTCCTGTCCCGATGGATCGGCGCGTTCCGGTGGACGCTACGGCCAAGACCTTTTGCGGGCGGGAATGCCCTGATGCGCGTCTCGGATCCGTACTCAAGAACGCGGGAA
>JAJDWM010000231.1 GCA_022825595.1 Bryobacterales bacterium
ACCCGTTGCCAGAAGCCCGGGTCGCGCGATCGATCTATGCCGCCGGAGCGAAACTTCCGTGAGAGGAACCGAGTGCGTTAGCCGCGCACGCTCTGGTTCTGTGAGGGGTGGGGCTCGGAAACGACCCCACCTACTCGGCCACCTGTTGGGGTGATCGGAGCGAAGCGACGCTCCGGCCTTAGGATGGACCTTCGCTGGCGCCTCCTCCCTGCCGGTCCCTGATTCCATCAGAGGGCGTGTTCAACATCATCCTGTTCTCCCTTCCGGCAGGCTCTGGCCCTTGAGGCCCGCCTGCCTGTCCCAAATTTGACCAAGCACCGACTTGCTACCGATAGCAAGCAGTGCAGCAGTCTCGCGACGCTGTCGCCCCTCGGCCAGTGCGGTCGCGCATTGTAGCGCAGCTTGCACGGCGGCACCTTGGCTCTCTTCTCCGGCATGTATCTTCGGATCAGCCGGCTGCCTCACTTGAAGCCTCCCGGGGTTTGCTCCAGTGCTTTCCGCGCCCGGCGGCGGGATTTCGGCTGCGCCTCGTCGGGCCAGTTCGCCTCGCAGCGCCGCAAATGCGCCCGCACATGTTCCCAGTAGCCTTCCGGCCAGTCCCCGTCGAGCACCTCCTGCAGGCTCGATTCGAAGTAGCGCAGGCTGCGCACAGGCTGGCCTGCCTTGCGGTTGGCCATGGAGATCGACTTGCGCACGCTGCCCAGCAGGATCGCCCGCTCGACCTCCGCCAGCGGCACGCCTGCCCGGCGCCATTCCCTGGCTGTCGCCTCGTCTTCGGGGCTGAAGACGGCCTGTACGCAGGACGGTCGCAGCAGGGCTTGCCGCACGGCCGCGAGATAGGCAGCCTCTCCCGGCTGTCCGCCGTCGGTCCCCGGACCTGCGCTGCGCCTGGCGCTCGGCCGTGGCCCGGGCGGCGGTCCGGCTGCGGGAGGTGTCCGTGCACAGGCGCCCTCCGCTGTCCCGGCAGGTTCCGCCGGCACATAGGGCCAGAACTCCCGCTCGACGCGCAACACCGAGCCGCGGTGCTGGTTCGGGGACCGCTCCAGCCGGCAGACCCCCGCCCGCACCAGTTCCCGCAGCTGCCGCCCCAGCGTGCTGCGGCTCGTGCCCAGCCTGCGCGCCAGCGCGGCGCGCTCAAAGCTCATCCGACCGCTGGCGCGCTCGGCGTGCAGGCACACCCATGCGTACAGCCGGAAGGCACCGGCCCCGAGCGCCTGCAGTGCCCGCCGGAACTCCTCGCCGGCGGCGAAGCAGTCCTCCCTGCGGGCCTTCAGCCTGTAGTTCTGCCCGTGCGTGCTCATCCCGCCCCCGCTCGGCTTTCGCCGCCCGCGCCGGGCCGGGCTCCGTCCGCCTTCAGCTCCTCGCGCGCGCGCAGCTTGCGCATGGACTCCCCGCTGAGGTCGAAGCGGTGCGCGTTGTGCACCATGCGGTCCAGGATCGAGTCCGCCACGGTCGGGTCCCCGATCGCCTCGTGCCACTTGTCCACCGGCAGCTGCGAGCTCAGCACCGTCGAGCGCAGCAGGTAGCGGTCGTCGCACACTTCGAGAAAGTCGCGGCGGGCGGTCTCGTCCATCGGCTCCAGGGCGAAGTCATCCACGGCCAGGGCCTCCACGCGCGCCAGCTTGGCCAGCATCTTCGTCAGCGTGCCCTCGGCGCGCGCCGTGCGCAGGTCGCGGAACAGCTGCGGCGCTCTCGCGTACAGCGCCCGGTGGCCGTCCCGGCAGGCCTGGTGCAGCAGCGCACACGCCAGGAACGTTTTCCCGACCCCGGTCGGTCCGACGAGCAGCACGTTCTGCCGGCGCCGCACCCAGGCCGACTCGTGCGCCATGCCCTTGAAGCGGGTGGCCGGCAGGCCCCGCGGATGGCGGTAGTTGATGTCCTCCAGGCATGCCTGCTGCTTGAGCTTGGCCAACTGCAGGCGCCGCGTCAAGGCCCGGCTCTCCTTCCAGGTCCACTGCGACTCCACCAGCAGGCCGAAGCGGTCCTCGAACGGCAGCTCGCCGGCCGAGGGGTCCTCCAGCTGCCTGCAATAGGCCTCCGCCATGCCGTGCAGGCGCATGCTGTACAGCCGCTGCAGGGTCGGCTCCGCTAGCATTCGTCACCTCCCCGCCCCCCCGGGAGCCCGACGTGCGGTAGTAGGAGCCGCCGCGCACGTTGCCGTGCCCGAGCGGCTCGCGCCCCGTGGGGGCGCCCATGCCCTCCAGCGGGAGCCGGTCTGCCTTCTCCCTCAGGATGCGCTCGATGCTGCGGTAGCTCACCCGCCCGTAGTGCAGCGCCCGCCGGGCGGCGGCCTCCATGCGCTCCGCGCCCACACGGCCGGCCAGCCGCACGATGCCCAGGCAGCCGCGGTAGTGCTCCTGCGGATGGGGCTGTCCGGCCAGCAGGCTGGCGACCACGCGTGCCGTGAAGGGTCCCGTCTTGGCGGCCCAGTCCTGCATGCGCTCCGGCGTCCACTCTGCCTGTTCCCGGTGGGACTTCGGGCGGTGGTCCGGGCAGGTGCTGTAGCCGCCCTTCACGAAGCTGCGGGCGTGCACCGCGACCCGCTCGCCCTTGTGCAGCACTTCGAGGGTGTGTTCGGTGAGGCGCACGTCGACCTGCTGGCGGACCAGGGCCACCGGCGCGGAGTAGAAGTGGCCGTCGACGGCCACGTGGTAGTCGACGTTGACCCTGGCGCGCTTCCAGACGGCGAACTCGTAGCGCTGTGCCGGCAGGGCGCGCATCGCTGGCCGGTCGAGCTGCTCGAAGAGTTCGCGGCGCGACTGCGGCAGCCTCTGGAACGGCATGCCGCTGATCCGCTTGCATTCGCGCCGGATGGCCTCGTTGAGTTCGGCAAGGCTGGTGAAGCGCTCATTGCGGAGTCTCTCCAGAATCTTCTGCGAAACGATTTTCACAGTAACTTCAACTTTGGCCTTGTCCCGGGGTTTTCTCACGCGTGCTGGCACGACAGCAAGTCCGTAGTGACGGGCCATCTCCTTGCAGCTCCGGTTCAGCTTGGGCTCGTACAGGTGCGGCCGGGTCACCCCGCTGCGGAGGTTGTCCGGCACCAGCATCTCCGGAACGCAGCCGAGGTGGTCCAGCGTGCGCACGTGCGAGCCGATCCACGACGCCAAGTCCTGGCCTCGGGTGGCCTCGGCGTAGAAGTACGAGCTGGCACCCAGGGTCGCCACGAAGATCTGCGCCTCGAAGGGCCCCTCGGCAGCGTGCACGGTCACCGTGCTCCCGGCGTAGTCGACGAAGAGCTTCTCTCCGGCCTTGTGGTGCTGGGCCATTGTCACGTCGTGACGCGCCTGCCACTCGCGGTAGAGCTTGCAGAACTGGCTGTAGCTGTAGGCGTCCTCGTGCTGCGCGCTGTACTCCTCCCAGGCCAGCCGCACGGTGAAGTGCCTGCGCCGCTGGAGATCGCGGTGCATGGCCTCGAACTCGAGTGCCCGGCGCCGGATCCGGACGGCGGGAGCCGCACCCGGAGCGGGCCCGTAGACCAGATCCTGCACCTCCTTTCCCGTCATGCCCTCGGGCAAGGGCCACCCCAGGCCGGCCTGGGCCGCTCTGCGCAGCACCTTGTTCACCGCCCCGAGCGACACGCCGCACGAGCGTGCAACTTTGCGTTGCGAGAGATTGCATCCGTAGTGCAATCGCAACATCTCCTGAATATCATCCATAGCAAGTCTTGCTCTGGCCATGCGTCCTCCCATCAGGGGGAGAAGCACACTCCCTCGGCACTCGACCGCTTCGCTCCGCCCTATACCATGAGACCCCAAAGGGGCCCGTCCCCATCATCGCCAGAGTGTTCACTTTGGCCGAGATCAGCCGTTCACTTTGGCTGAGATTCGGCGTTCACTTTGCGTGAGACTGACTGTTCACTTTGGCTGAGATTCTGCATGATTGACGAGGATCAGGGCAGGTCGGGCAGCAGCAGCGCGGGCCGCAGGGGCTTCAAGGAATTGATGGCCAGTGTCGCGGCCGGCGAGGTGGGCATTGTACTCAGCCTGGAGATCTCCCGCTTGGGCCGTAACAGCGCCGACCTGCAGCGGCTCTTCCACGTGGCGGCGCTGACCCGCACGCTGATCCTGGACGAGGCAGGGATCCATGACCCCAACGACAGCAGCGACCGGCTGCTGCTCGGCATCAAGGGCTCGATGTTCGAGTTCGAGCTGCAGGGCATCCGCCAGCGCCTGATCGGGGGCCAGCGGAGCAAGGCT
>JAJDWM010000777.1 GCA_022825595.1 Bryobacterales bacterium
TACCGCGAAGGCCTCGCAGTTGTCAAGGCCACGGCACTGACCCGGGAAGCGATCTTCGACGCAATCCGGTCGAGGCGCACGTATGCAGTCACGGGCGATCGCATCGAGCTGGATTTCTCGGTCAACGGCGCGATGATGGGCCAATCCGTCCCGTTCGCGCGCGAGCGGGAAATCCGCGCCACCGTCCGGGGCTGGGACATGGTGGACCGCGTGGAGATCGTCAAGAACGGGCGCGTGATCCACCGGGACTTTCCAGTGGACCGCATCCCCGGAGCCGACCGCTGGAGCGAGCCGGTCGTGGTGCGCTTCGAGTACGGCTGGGGTCCGTGGCCGGCGCTCGGTTGGGGCGGCACAGCGGACTGGGACTTCGAATTCGTCGTCGAAGGCGGTTCTATCGAGGGCTTTCACCCGTGCTTCACGTCCGGTCCGCTCGACGAGTTCCGGCGCGATCGGATAGTGAGCAGCAGCCGATCCGCGGTTCGGGTCCAGTCCTATACTGCGCTCAAGCAGCAGCTGGACGACTACTCCCAGAAGGCGCTCGTGCTGCGTATCCAGGGGGATGCGGCCACACGCATAAGCGTGAACTGCACCAAGCCGACGCGCTGTTCGGTCTCACAGACCTTGGGACAGCTCGACGAGTCCAACGAAATGCTCTTCACGCGGCCATTCCCGTGGGAGTCGGCCATGCTCCACCGGATCGTCTTCCATGACAATTGGGAGACGTCGTTTTCGGCGCATGACGAGGGTGAAGGCGAGGGCGTGGACTGGTACTATGTGCGCGTATTTGAGTCGAATGGGGAACTCGCGTGGTCAAGTCCGGTTTGGGTGGAAGCCGCGTGACTGCACTCAACTGGAGGTTTGCTCTGAGCTCCGGGCCCAACAGCACATGCTCGCAGTAAGCGTGCAGAAGACCACTTCCGAGTCTCGAGACATGGCTGACTCCGGTTACCGCACAGAAGCCGTGGCACTGTCAATCGTGTTCCCGTTTGCTGCTAGTTGAGAAGGAGGCACTGCAGGATGAGCATTCAAACATGGCTGACGCCGAGATCTATGGTCCACGCAATCTGGCTGCTAGTTGTCGTCGCAGTCCTTTCCAATGCACAACACATCTCGGCCCAGCAAGCCTGTCCGATTCCTCCCGGCGTGAAGCCTCCGCCAGACCCGCGTGTGACGGCGCAACAGGTGGAGAACGGCACTGCTAGCCTCAGGGACTTCGCCTTGGCCATGAGAGAGCAGGCTGGGGTCGAGGAGCTAACGAGCGTGGAAGGAGCGGCGTACTTCGGACGTCTCATCCGCGAGGACGGCAGCGCCTACCGTTCCGGCTCCACCTACCTTGTGACACTTACGCCTGACGGCAGGGTGTACATTCACGCGGAGGACATGGCCCTGTCGGGCAGGCTCCTCAATCCCTTGATCTATGGTCAGATTCTCTCTGCACTGGGTGTACCCGCGACCGTTCTGGCCAGTCTGGCTTCTCCTGATCCCGGAACTGCTGCCCAAGCTCTCGCCAGCGTCTTTGCGACCTTGTCGCAAGAAACTGATGCTCCCTTCGATGTGACCGCGCCGATTCCAGGCCTTCGGCCAGGCATCCCAAGGGCTTCCGGCTATGCCGCCGTATTCCTATCGTCCTATACGCGGGTTCCGAGCATCCTTTTGGCCGGATTCGATATCGATGAGTCCCACGTGATCCATGAAGTCGTCGATTACGGCGACCCAGCCATTACTGCCAATGATGTGGTGGATCGCGAATCCTTGAAGGGATTCGTCGCGGAAGCTGTGGATTACATCACCGATCTGCTGCAGAGACACGATGACGGCAGGGGCGGAGCCCTCGCCGCCGCCTCGCAATTCAGGATCGCCTTGCGGGATCCGAACGGGCCTTGGAGGCACGGCAACGTGTACCTCTACATCTTGCACCGCACCAGCAACATCATCCTGTTCCACGGCGCCTTTCCGGACCGTTTCGAGATTCGTCCTCTCATTCCGACTGTCCGAGACGTGGTCACCGGTAAGCTCGTTCTGCCTCAAGTCATTGATGCGGCGACCAGTAGCCCGGAAGGCGGGTTCGTCGAGTATTACTTCGATGATCCTACTGACGACACCGACAGGGCCGACATCCCAAAGGTGGGCTACGCCCGTGAGTATTCCGGCTCGCTCCTGAGGCCCGACGGTTCCAGAGCCCCATACACCCTAATCATTGGATCGGGATTCTACACGAAGTCACCCGGAGGGCCGATGATCACCAGCAGATGCTCGGATCGCCACATTGCCGCAAGCGCGGTCCGCACGCAGAGCGATATCCGTGTGTTCGCGGAGTGCGCGGAAGCGTACCTGGCCGAGAACGGAACGGCCGAAGCCCGCCGCGCATTCAACGAGGATGAACGCTGGAAGCACGGCCCCACCTACGTGTTCGTCCAGAGCATCGCCAAGTCGGGCACCGACGCCACGACATTCGTCTACCCGCCAGACCCGGCCCGCGAGGGACGGCTGTGGGGCGAGGCGATCGACGACTTCGGCAATGACCTCTTCTACGAGACCTACCGGATGACCCAAGCGGTAGATGCCGGGTGGATCTACTACTCGTTCCCCAATCCGGCGACCGGCAAGAAATCGGCGAAGGCGTCCTACATCACTGAGACCGACTGGGACGGCGAGGCTGTGGCGATCGGGGCCGGCATCTACTCGCGCGACTGGCCGGGCACCTGTTACGCGGACGAGGTCAACGCGGCAGCCTTGAGCGCTGACCCGAGCCCGGAAGCATTGCAGGAATTTGTCCGCTGCGCGTCGATGGCGGTCCAAGAGGACGGCTACTTCGCCAAGCCGGAGATCGAAGCGGATCCGCGTTGGACGAACGGCGCGCAGTACGTGTTCGTGCTGGACATGATGGGCAACCAGCTGATGTCCGGCAGCCGCGCGGGCCTGAACGGGAGAACCTTGCACGAGTGGGGGCGCGCAGGCGACCAGTTCGGCGGGCGCGACATGATCGATGTGGGTGACACGTTCGGAGAAACTCGTGTGTACTACCGGTCGTTCAATCCGCAGGCCGGGGTGCAACAGCCAAAGGTCGGATTCCTGAAGCGGGTTGTTGCGCAGGGTGTGCCGCTGCTGGTCGGGGCGGGCTATTACGTGGAGGGCGGTCGTTCCGGCACACTGTCGAGTTGCTCGAACAACTATGCCGAGGCGGCCGCGGTCCGCACGCAGTCAGACCTGCGGGCGTTCGTGCAGTGCGCGGCGGAGTACGTGCGGGAGCACGGGGAGGAGGAAGCGCGGCGGGCGTTCAACGAGGACGCGCGCTGGAAGTCGGGGCCGACCTACGTGTTCGTGGACGCGATCCAGCCTTCCGGGGAGACCGCCCTGACGCACGTGTTCCCGCCGGACCCGGCCCGGGAGGGCTCCGTGTGGGGGACCTCGATCGACAGCTTCGGGAGCGACTACTTCTACGAACTGCACCGGATCCTGTCGGTTGTGGACAAGGGGTGGATCTACTATGCATTCAACAATCCGGAGACGGGTAGGAGCCAGCCGAAGAGTTCGTACGTGATGGAGATCGAGTGGAACGGGGGCCGGGCAGCGATCGGGGCCGGGATCTACGCGCGGGACTTTCCGGGGACGTGCGAGCCGAGCGAGGTCAACGCGGCGGACCTGGCGGCTAGGCCGGGCGAGCGGAGGCTGCAGGAATTCGTACGCTGCGCTGCGCTGGAAGTCGAGTCGGCGGGATACTTCGCCGGCCCGGTGCTGTCTAAGAATCCACGCTGGAAGCAGGGCCCGATCTACCTGACCGGCATCAACGCCGAAACGGGAATGATCGAATTCAGCGGCAACAAGAGCTCCTTTGCGGTATCCGGAAGGATTCCGGAAGTGCTGTTCGACGGGAGGGATGCGATCGAAGCCGCCGCGCTGTTCGGGGAGTCGTTCTGGTACTACAACTTCACGAATCCTCTGACGGGCGAGATCGAGCCCAAGATGGCATTCGTCAAGCTTGTGCGGGCGCAGGGCGTTCCGCTGCTCGTCAGTTCGGGCTACCACCCTTAGTGCTCTGTGTTGATAGTCGTCAATCCAGCCAGAGTTCAAACCCGTAGTGGGTCGGCTCTGGTGTACAGCCAAAATGGCGGCCGATGGGAGGCAGCGAGTGCGGCAGAGTGACCGATCGGCAGTCGCGGGGACCTGCCAATCCGGCGGGGCCTGCGTCAGAGCCGCATCGCAGCGGTCCCCGAACAGCGAGGAAACGTTGCGCCGAACCTAGCGAAGGAGGCTTCGTGACCGACATCAGGATCAACAGGATGCGCAGAAAGCAGGGCTCTTGGGCTGCACTGGCCGGACTGCTGGTGCTCTCGGGAGCGTGCACGGGGCCGGTACTGCAGGACTCGTCCGAGTTGTCGGAACTGGCGCTGGCGGCCGAGGGTGCGATGGCAAACACCGAACGCCAACTGACCTGCTGGAAGGGCTCGACCCCGGTATTCGACGGACAGGTCGGCCCGGAGGAATACAGCGACGCTGATGCTTTCGAGTGGAATGACGACTGGACCGAAGCGATGCAGCTTGAGATCGAGTCAAGCGAGGACCTGGACTTCAATGGCTGGGTGAAGCATGACGGTGAGCATCTCTACCTTGCGTTCGACGTCAGGGATGACGTGTTCTACGGGATCGACACCGAGCGCTGGGTGCCATCTCGGAATCCCGACGCCCACGTTATCGGGGAGCGTCAGCGGGGATGGCCGTGGTTCGGGGACATGATCGAAATCCTGACGTACTCCCGGATGCTCGATCTCCAAGTGCCGATCTCGGACGTGACCGGAGACGGGCGAGGCGTGCAGATCATCTACAACCTGACCAAGTCGCACGAGGGTGGCGTTGGCACTCCGGGCATGTTGCCCCACGGGCCGAACCGCACCTTGGAGAACTGGGAGAACAACCAGCGCTGGATTGTGGACGACATCATCGACACGCGAACGGTGATCCACCCCGCCCAGAACCGCTACACCATGGAGCTACGGCTCCGGCTGGACGGGGGCCTTGAGATCGCGGATGGCCAGCACTGGAAGGACGGCATGGCAGACACCCCGATCGGCTTCAACCTCGCAATCGGTGACGTGGACACGCCCGACAAGTCGCCAGACGGCCTGCTGCACCACGAAACTTGGTGGGCCGGCAAGACAGTCGAGGTCGAGGATGGCACAAGGGTGAAGCCATGGGGCGTTCTAGTGCTGACATCCAAGCAGCGCGACGCAGCAGACGGCGGCTGACCGGCCCCGGGTCGCTGATCCTTGTCAGCGGGTAGCCGGTCCCTACGATCTTGGCCGAAGACAGCTTCTCCTGCCTGGCCGTGCATCGCTGGCGGAGAGCCAGAAACCCAATCGGTCCGCCCGGCCTCGTGCGCGAAACGCCGGTGCTGCGCCAGTCGGGAGCATAGCCGGGCCGCGTTGTCGGGATGGCGCTGGGCCAGGTCGTCCCCTTAGTACCGGTCTTCGCGTCCCTTCCGAAGATGCAGCGGTCGGTGGGGCGATCCGTGGCAAGTGGCACCCTCGTCAATCGACTCCCTACCCCGCATCCGGAGAACTGCGAACGAGGGGATTCTGTCGTGCCTTGGGTCAAGGGCTTAGCGGGCGGTCGTGGCCAAAGCGTCCGACCGGTCCTCCCACCTTCGAGTGGCGCAGGGCGAAAAATGGCCCCACCGCTTGGAGCATCTCGTCACTGGCCAAGCCGGAGGGTATAGGCCCAACGTGCCAGAGCCCGGCCGCAGCAGCAATGCGACTCGAATTCGTGATCCGCGTTCCGATGTTGTCCTATGTGAACATGACGAGGCACGAGGGGGGCACGTCGGCAGTCGAGCCCCGCGAGAATCTGGCCCTCGTCCAGACTCGTGCACACGGGCCGGGTCAGTTGTGGACAAAGTGGTCAGGATACGCCCGTACCTCTGCACATGACCCTGCCACGCAGTGCGTGCGCTGCACGGCTGTGAACAGTGGATAGCGCAAGGCCGGATCCCGGCCGTCGTGGGCTTCGAGCAGCTTGGCGGTGGTGCAGTGGCCTTGATGGCCGTCCCTGCCCCGCCGTAACGGAAGGCAGGGCCGTGCCGGTGGCCAAGGTGCAGTTCTCCTACAGCCATCCCAACGGCCATCAGAGCGGCGACGGCCGAAATGCAGAGGTGGGCGAGGAGTCATGAGAATACTCGGAAGCGCACGGGCGATTGCCTCCGCTGGCCTGCCGGCCAATGTGCCAACACCATGCTCATTGACGTCGGCAGTTGCCAGAGAATCCTGTACAATTGCCAGCCCCCGCCCCTGGGCCGTGACTGCAATCTCGGGCGTGCGCTTGTTCCATCCGTCGCTTGATGCGCACGCACGACCGTTTAGGGCCAAGAAGCAGCGCAATGGCCCCGTCCGGATTGCACGCCGGGAACGCTCCGCCATCCTATCGATCATGGAAGGCCCGTATGATGATCGATAGACGGTCTCGCTATCGCTCATGACGTGGAACTGGAATCAGGCCGACTGGCCGCAGTTTCGCTGGAACAGTGCCGTCTTGAGGAGGGCGGAAGACATGTTCCTCCTTGGCAGCGGCGTATCGGACGGCGCCATGAAACATCTCGCAGCAAGGGCCAGGAAGCAGTTCGTTGTCGATGTGGTTTCCTCCGAGGCGCTAACAACGTCCGAAATCGAAGGCGAAATCCTCGACCGGGCAAGTGTGCGGTCGTCACTCTCCGTTGAGCTTGGTCTTGCGGTTTCACAGAATCGTGCCGGGCCGTCCGAGCGGGGCGTTGCGGCCATGATGGGAGATCTCTTACGCTCGTTCGCTTCCCCCCTGTCGCACAACACGCTCCAACAGTGGCACCGTGAACTGCTAGCAGGCAGACTTGCAGGAAGCGAACTAGGCTGCTATCGCTCAGACGAGGCCGCAATGCAAGTGGTTTCCGGTCCCGTCAACAGACGCCGAGTGCACTTCGAGGCACCGCCCGCTTCGAGGCTTGAACGGGAGATGGAGCAGTTCGTCCGGTGGTTCAATCGCACGGCCCCGGACGGCGTGTCGGCACTTCCTGCGATTACCCGCGCCGGAGTCTCACACATCTACTTCGAGTCCATACACCCTTTCACCGACGGAAACGGTCGCATCGGGCGCGCCATCGCAGAAAAGGCGATGGCACAGTGCCTCGGGCGGCCAACTCTAGTGGCGCTTGCGGAGACGATTCTACGTCGCCGGAAGGCCTACTATGGGGCGCTCGAAAACGCGAACAAAGGCAATGAGATCACCGCGTGGCTTAGGTGGTTTGCCGGAATTGCGATCGAGGCTCAGCAGCGGACAACGGCGCACGTTGAGTTTCTCATCGAGAAAACCAAGCTCCTAGACACGTTGAATGGACAACTGAACACCAGGCAGGAGAAGGCCTTGCTCAGAGTTCTAAGGGAGGGTCCTGACGGATTCCGAGGCGGTCTCAGCGCGGGAAACTACATGACGATAACTGATGCTACCCCCTCAACGGCTAGGCGGGATCTGGCCGGACTGGTGTCAAAAGGAGCGCTCACGAGGACCGGGCTTCGCCGATACACGCGTTACCATCCCACCATCTCGACTGGGCCTGTTCTGCCGGTCACGGTTGATCCGGAGGGCAACATCAGTCGAGGTTGAGTTGACCAGGATCCCGTCAGCCACTCCATTGTGGGGCACCCGGGTCCGAAGACCAGCGTTGAACTCCGCCCCCACCGAAGCCGGGACTCTCCAATCTTGTGGAGGTGCAGTGTGACGCGCCCGGGTAGAGAACACTGCTGTTGCGGATCGCCAGATTCGAGCCAGCCTCGGCACTCGTGCGTGCAGTCCGCCCGGCGATGCCAAGAAGTGAAGGCCACCCAATGAGATTCCGATCGGAGTCTCCAGCCCCCACGTGACCTTCGAGGCATTCGCCAAGCCGAGTCGATTCTCTGGTGCAGAGTGGCAACGACCACACAGCTCTCGAGCGTGTGCCCGCCACCGGGAACAGTCGTGGCGCGAGTCGCACGCCTTACGCGACCCTCGCAGCCGTCTGCACTGACCCGGTCGCCGGGCTGCCACAGCAGGAAACCTGACGGGCCCGGAAAACGGTCGCGTCCAAGGAGCCACAATGGCGGATCTGCATGGCGCTCTTGCGCTGATACAGGAGCAGCGGGGCGGTGCACTTGGCGGGCAACCGACCGCCGGTCACTGTTCCCTAGCCACAGGCGACCGGGCTTTGAGATCTTGGCCAAAGACGGATTCTTCGACCTCTCCATAGACGGCTGGCGGAAAGCCGGGGATCGGTTCGAGAGGTTCGGCCACTCGCGCGAAGCCTCGATGGTGCGCCAGTCGGGACCGCAGTTCGGCGACCTTGTCAGGATTGCCCTCGGCAAGGTTGTCCTCTTCGAACGGGTCCTTGCGGATGTTGTAGAGCTGCAGCGGCTGCTCGGGCCATCCGTAGTAGGTGGCCCCTTCCTCAATCAGCTTCCAGACCCCCAGCCGTAGAACGTCGAGGGAGTGAACGATCTCATTCCGTGGGCTGCGGGCACCGCTGGCGATGGTGGGCCAAGCGTCCATCCCGTCCAAGGGGAGTCCGCCGTCGATTCGCGCTCCAGCCAGATTCGCGAAGGTCGGGAATAGGTCCACCGCATGGAGCATCTCGTCGCTGGCCGAGCCTGCGGGAATGCGCCCCGGCCATCGGAGCACCGCCGGAACGCGTACTCCGCCCTCGTGGTAGTGCGACTTGAAGCCGCGATACGGCCCGTTCGAAGTGATCCTAGTTCCGCCGTTGTCGTTGGTGAACATGACCAATGTCGAGTCGAGCAACCCGGCCCGCTCGAGCGCAGCAATGACTTGGCCCACCGCTATGTCCATGCACTCGAGCTGGGCCCGCTGCGCACCCGCGCGCCCAATGCTCCTGTACTTCTCGAGATACTCGCGCGGTGCCTGATGCGCGCCATGCACTGCATTGAACGGCAGGTAGAGAAAGAACGGATCCCGACCGTCGTGGCCTTCGATGAGACCGGCAGCCTCTTGGGCCATCAGGAACGTCGAATAGCCCTCCTCAACAACAGGGCGGCCATTGCGGTGCCAATCCAAGACCGGGCCCCGCATGTGCGTGAAGGAGTCGATCGCGGCGGAATAGTGGCCGTAGTGGTGGTCAAAGCCCCGCTGCAGCGGCAGGTGGGGACGCTGCCATTCGCCGAGGTGCCACTTGCCCACCATCCAAGTGCTATAGCCTGCTTCGCGCAGGGCCTCGGCGATGGTCCGCTCATCAAGGAGCATTCCGTGCCTCGACTGGGCTGTAGGCCGAACCTCCATTCCGTTCTTCCAGGCATAGCGCCCCGTCATCAGGCAGGCCCGGGTGGGGGAGCAGACG
>JAJDWM010000172.1 GCA_022825595.1 Bryobacterales bacterium
TACCTGATCGATCTCGTCCACTTCGTCGTAGAAGTCCTGGTTCCGCGCCCGGTGAAAGTTATATCCCATGATGAAGTTGAATCCGTTGGCGAAGGGCCTCTGCAGCTGCAGCTGAAGCGACCGGTACCGCTCGCTGCGTCCAGGGAACACATGCTCCCTGATGCCGTTGCTGAGGAAGTGCGGATAAGGCGTCAGCAGGTCCCTGACACGAATGTTCCTGCGGTTTGCCAACGGCCCCGGCATGATCTCCTGCGGCAGCCCGTAGAAGGGGTTCGGCGTGGCCCGGTTGATCGCTGTTCCGTGCTGGAAGCCGATGCGCGGGTCGAGCAGGTTGTGGCGCCGGTCGAAGGGCTGGTTGCTGCCGAAGTTCATGAAGAACGTCGCGTCGACGACGATCCGGTTGAACATCTCCCGCTGCATCGAGAAGTTGAAGCGGTCATTCACACCCGCCGACCAGTCCTGATGGAACCACCGCGCCTCATTGGATCCCAAGGTGGCAAAGCGCCCGAACCGCTGGCCGAAGGGCTCCGGCAGCGGGTTCGGGTGGGCACCGCCGCTGGGGAATGGGTCGGCAAAGAATGCGCGGGGCGTACCGTTGATCGACGAGAGAGGGCTCCCCTCGATCTCATAGCCCGGATAGGGCGTGCTGCCGAGGATATCTAGGCCGGCATCGGAGGCCCCTCCGCCCTTTTCTTGGATTGGCGGCGTGGCGTACCTCGAGTAGCCGATCCGAAGGGCCGTGCGGGAGTTGAGCCGGATGGCCAGCCCCGCTCGCGGCAGGAAGAGATTGGTCTGGGCGTTCCACGCGTAGGGATTCCCCGAATCGGTGAACACCCAACCTCCGCGGATGTCGAGCGGAGTAGTGCGCATGGCCAGGATGCTGTCTGGCACGGGCTGCATGGCCGAGACAACCTCCGGGATCGCTTGGCCGAAGTCGAGGTAACGGGAAAGGCGGAACTCCGGATCACGCATCGGGGTCTCGTACTCGTAGCGCAGGCCCAAGTTCAGGGTGACGCGCGAATTCAACTTGAAGTCATCCTGAATGAAGAAGCCGAACACGTCGATGCGCGGACGGTTAACCGCAACTGTCCTCGCTCGAGACCAGTTGCCGTCCTGCATAACACCGAGCAGCATGGAAGCCCACGCGTGGCCCAACTCGCCGGTGTTGGGGCTGTTTGCGGTGTCCGCGGTGGGGTTTGCGTTGAAGCGGAACCGCATGCCGCGCGGTCGTGCCGCCAGCACAAGCTGCTTGCGGTACTGGGCGCCGATCTTGACGTAGTGCCGGCCCATCTGCTTCGAGACCTTGGCCTCCAAGTTCCACGTCGAGGGCTCTTGGAACCAGAAGCCGGAACGCCCGAAGGACGTCCCCGAGTCGGCGTCGACTCGGATTTCCGGGAAGTGGACGGCTGGGATGTCGCGCACGTGGGATGCATACCACGGGTTGTTCGGCCACAGCTCCGCCAATCCGGCCTCTCCGATCTGGGCTTGGGGCGTGTAGAACGAGTCGGTAATCTTCGACCACGAGCCGCGCATGTTAAACACGGTTGACGGCGAGATCGTCCAGACTACGTCGCCGGAGGCCTGAACGCTGTTGCGGGCGCTACCCTGCCGGCGCTGCGCCACCGAGCCGGAGTAGTCCGACTCGCTCTGGGTCGTGTGAAAGCGGCTGATTCGCCCGAAAACCTTGACGTTGTCGCTGACGTTGTAGTCCGTCCGGTTCGTGAGGTTCCAGTAGTCGAACGTGATCGGGAACACGAGGCGGAAGTTGTTAGCGCCGGACGCGTTGTCGCCGGGGTTGTTCGGCTCCCAGGTCTTGTCGAGGACGCGCAGCGACGTCTGATCGAAGCGGCTCGCGGGAATCTGATTGTTCGGGAACTGCGACCGGTTGTCGCCGTCCGGATCGGTCGTGAGCGGGTCATAGATCTGACGCAGGGATCCCCGGCGGTTGAGACTGCTGGAGAAGTCACCGCCCCTCTCGCCCGGCCGCGGTAGGGTCAGATTGACCGTGGCGGGAGAGCGGACGTCCTGGGCTTCGTAGGCAAAGTAGTTGAACACCTTGTTCTTGACGATGGGATTGCCTGAGCTGACTCCCCAGACGCTTCGTTTCACAACGCTCTTCTGCGATGTCAGTGCGTTGGGCCGTGCGTTCAGTACCGGGTTGCGCCCGAAGTAGTAGGCGGTGCCGTGCCAGTCGTTAGTGCCGCTCTTCATCTGCACGGAGACGATTCCGCCAGCGCTGTGCCCGTACTCAGCGTCCGTGGCGTTCTGCTGTACATTCACTTCCGAGACAGCGTCCATCGGCGGCGTGTACACGCCCTTCGCACCGACGAGCTGGGGCACGCCGTCCATGAGCACGTTGTTGCGCGTGGACGTGTTGCCGCCTACGTCGAGCTGGCTCATTGCCCAGTGGTGGTAGGGCGCATTCTCGGCGCCGCCGCGGTAATTCACGGCCGGGTCAAGGGCCGCGAGCATGTAAGGATTGCGATTGAGCAGTGGCAGTTCCTGCGACATCTTGGTGTCGAGCGTGGTCTCCATGGTGGTGGTGGTGAACTGCACGGCGACTGGCGCCTCCTCGACCGTGACAGTCTCGGTGACCGCGCCGAGCTCCAGCGAGGCGTCGACAGTGATGTCGGCACGCGTCTGGACGAGAATGTTCTGTTGCCGGAACGAGCGGAAGCCTTCCGACTCGACGGTGATGGTGTAGGTGCCGGGCAGCAGAAAATCGAATAGGTACTGCCCCGCAGCGCTCGTCTGGGTACTCGAAGAGACGTTCGTGTTGTCGTTCGAGAGCGTGACGTTGGCGCCGGGGATCACAGCGCCGGACGCGTCGGCCACTGTGCCGGCGATCTTGCCGCGCAGATCTTGCGCAAGTGCTGGCTGCACACTCACCGCCAGCAGCACGGCTATTGCGGCAGAAAAAAGAGTAACTTGCCTTATCATCCTCAACCCCCCCAAGATCTACTGCCCCCCTGTGGGACAGACTCGGAATTATCTTAACACTTGTACAAGCCCCGCCTACCAACATCCCAACCTGCTTGCAAGGGCCTGCTGGTCGTCTCCGGCGATGCGGGGCTAGCCTGATCGGCGATCCGCCTACTCAGGAAACGGACTCTATGAGACGGGCCCCACGAACGCGATCCGTCGGGCGGTCCCGCCTGGCTGGCGGGTTACCGCAGCGAGCGTAGCACTGCCCGGATCTCGCCCACGAACGGGTCATCGGGCCCGTATGCAATGGACAGGATTCGGGCCGATCGCTGGAACGACTCTATAGCGCCATCGGAATCGCCGATAGCACGCTGCAGGTGGGCCAAGTTATAGAGGGTCTCCCCCACTTCCAGGTGTTCAAGGCCAAGCGTCCGCTCTTGGATTTCGAGCGCCCGGCGATACAGCGGCCCCGCCCGATCGAGATCGCCTTGGAGGTGCAGCACACCTCCCAGCCCTACCAGAGACAGGGCTACATCGGGATGAAAGCTCCCCAACCTGCGCTCGCGGATCGAGAGAGCCCTAGACAAAATCGACTCGGAATCGTCCAGACGACCTAACGACCGAAGTGCAGATCCGTAGGACTGAAGCGCCTCAGCGAGGTCGATCGCAAAGGCATCTCCGGCGCTCTCCAGCAAGCGGACCGCCTCGGCTAGGGTCTGCTGAGCGGCTCCGGCATCTCCGCGCACCCCTGACAAGCGGCCCAAGTCCGCCAAGACCAAACCGCGCGACGGTGACGGATCCCGCCACGCTGCCAATGCACCGAGGTAATGCTCCTCTGCCTCGTCGAAGCGGCCCAATGTCTCATAAACCTCGCCGAGGCGGTTTAGGAGCCTCGCCGCCTCCCTATGGCGAGGCCCGACAGCGACTCGCATGACGGTCAGAGACTGCTCCAGCAGTGCCGCCGCATCGGCCCCCTCGCCGCGCAGCGCCAACGTGTTGGCCAAGTTTGCGCGGACGGCGGCGGTGGCTGGGTGCCCTACGCCGAATGCGAGTTCGTGGGCGGATGCGGAGCTTCGGTACGCCTCCTCAGCTGCTGGCAGATCGCCCTCCGCCTCGAGCAGTAGCCCTAGATCGTTCATTGCCGCGGCGCGAGCTCTCAGATCATTGACCGACAATTGGGTGACCGTCTCGAATCGTTCCAGCGCCTGGGCGTAAGCCTCCCGCGCCCCATCGGTGTCTCCGCCCACTTCCCTGAAGCGGGCAATCTTCAGGAGAGTCATCGCGCTCTGGCGGCCCGACGGGGCGAGCTTCAGGGAACGGCCATAGAGTTGTTCCGCTTCGGAGTTCCGCCCGATCGCTGACAAGGCGTCGGCCAGCGCTAGCAAGGTGGCTGAACTGGCCGGGCCATTCGCGTCTTGGGCCTCCAGCGCCTGTCGAAGAATGGGCTCTGCGGCCTCGGCTCGGCCATGGGCTGCCAAGAGTGCTCCCAAGCGCACGAGGCTCGCAACCGTATCGGGATGCTCCCGCCCAAACTCCTGTAGCCGTCTGTTGTAGGCCTCCCGGTATAGGGCCTCGAACGGAGCCTCGGACTGAACTGGGTCCGCGCCGAAGCACAGGGTGGTCGCGACCAGTCCCGCAATCGCCCCCCGTCGCGGCCTCACCGGCTCCACCCGCTCATGACAGTCGCGTACTACCCTAGCCTAAGGAAATCGGTCGCCTAGCCGTGACGCTCCGCAGTTCGAATCTAGTGTGGACCTGTGCGTTGGGCACAGGTTTGACAGGACTATTGGCGGGGGAACTGCGCTTCGAGGACCGCAGCCGGGAGTCTGGTATCGGATTCCGGCACCATGCCAGCCCTACGCCTGAGAAGCACCTCGTCGAGACCATGGGAGGCGGAGTGGCGCTGGTGGATTTCGACAATGACGGCTTCCTCGACATCTTCTTCGTCAACGGAGGCGCTTTCTCCAACGCAGACCGCGGCGTGTCCGTTGAGCGGTCACAACCGGAGCTTCACGATCGGCTTTACCGCAGCCGGAAGGGCCTGAAGTTCGAGGACGTGACCCATCAGGCGGGAGTCAGCGCCCGGAATAAACGCATCTACGGCATGGGCGTCGCCACAGGAGACTACGACAACGACGGGTACGCGGACCTATTCGTCACTGGCTACGGCGGCACCATCCTCTACCGCAATGTGGACGGCCGTACGTTCGAAGACCGGACGGAAGCTGCCCGGGCCAACGTTCCGGGGTGGTCGGCTAGCGCGGGGTTCTTTGATGCGGACCTAGACGGTGACTTGGACCTGTTCGTGACGCGCTACCTGGAATGGAGCCTCGAATCGAGTAAGAGCTGCGGCGAGAGGATTCCGGTCTACTGC
>JAJDWM010000624.1 GCA_022825595.1 Bryobacterales bacterium
TTTCCTGACCAATGAGGGGAAGATTCACGATGACGTACTACAAGGACATTAAATTGGGTTACGCTATTCATGCCTGATCTCTACGCAATCAATCTTCATCTGCAGGAACGGCTCGAAACGGACTGGCGCGACGAAGTCCGCGCGCCCGAGGCTGCGCGGTGGCTCGACAATGCTGGCCTGTTGACCGACCGGAAGGGCGGTCTACCGCTCCGTAACCTCCTCCGTACCGGACGCATCGCGGGTCAGGAACAGCGCCCAAACAAGAAAAACGGTACGTGGTTCATCCGGCGTCTCGCAGCGTCTCGCGACCCCGACGCAATCCGTGACGGCCGCGAACGGCTGCGCCGCTGTCTGCCCATCGACCGCACCAACTTTCCCGCCGACTGGCCGGTGAACCAGGGTCCGGCCTTGTTCTGGCAAGAACTCGGAAAGACGATCGCGGCCTTCGGATATCTCGAGCACATCCTGGCATCGACCTGCTACGCGCTCCTCGCGACTGCTGAAAGAGCAAAAGTCTTCCTGGAAGAGCGCGACGAGGAAGCCACTTCCCGATGGGTCAAACGGATAGTGCGGTCCCAAGTCGATCCCATGCACGGCCTTATCTCCGAACTCGATCGGGTTCTACGGGAAACCGGACGAGTTCCCCACACCGTTCGCGAAGATCTTGTTTCCGAACTCAGGGAACTGCGACCATGGCGCAACGCGCTCTGTCACGGCGCATGGCTCCACATTGACGAAGACGGCTCCAGCCATCTTGAACACCTATACTTGAAAGGCCGCGTCCCCGTCGCCTTCGAACCAAAATTCACCCTGAAAGACTTCTGCGATGTCCGCGCTAGGACAGTCGATATCACGTTTCGCGTTGCCGAAGCCGCCTCTGTCGCTGGCCCCGCCGACACCTATGTCGCGGGCGCTGGCTACGCCCTCGCCACCGTCATGCCACGCATGTACGAGCCCCGCCACGCTCCACCCGAACGGAAATAGCACGGCGATCCGACGGGACGACTGGACCAGGCCAACCGCCGGATTCGCCCCCAGCGCTTAAAAGTCCTGGCGAAGTGTGGTGCCTCGGCAAAATCGCCATAGAACTGGTGCTGTTTCAGCCAGAGGCTCGGATGCCCCGGCACCGCTTTCGCGGCGGACTGGTGCCTGCACCACAACGGATCGTTCGGCTTGTCGACAGTGCCATCCTTGCGGCAACACGCTCATGGAGTTCACAGCCCGCGCCGAAGCTCTTGGCTACGATTCCGCGATTCCCACGATGTGCCCACGCTGCTAACGGGCCAGGTAGCATGGCCGTCAACCGCCTCTGTACATCACCACAAGAGATTGAGGGCATTTTGCGCTAGCATTACCGTTGACCAATACAGTCCGGGCAGATGGGAAACAGGTATGGAGGCACCCCAATGAGTTCAGTCATCACCGTCCGCGACATTGATCCCGGCGACAAATCCTGGCTCAAACGCGAAGCTCGTCAGCGTGGCGTTTCGATGGAAGAGTTCGTCCGCCGCCTGATCCACGAAAAGCGCGAGAAAATGGAACGCCGTGATACGCCCTCCGAAGCGTTCAGGCGGTATTTCGGACCAGAGCACGGGGTGGACCTGCCATTACCCGAGCAATACGGCTACAGACCGGTCGCGCTTCCCGATGAGAACCGGAAGTGACCGCTCCGACGGCCTGGCTCCTGGATACGAACGTCGTCTCCGAGATGATGCGCACAAGCCCTGAGCCGCGAGTGGCCGAGTTTCTCAACGGGATTGCCTCCGAGGACATCGGTCTTGCATCCATCACCGCCTGGGAAATCCTGAATGGGATCAGCCGGCTCGAACCCGGGCAGCGTCGCGAGCGTCTTGCTGAGCGGTTTCAATGGTTGTTGGATGATTTTTTCGAAGATCGTCTCTTCGACTGGTCGGTTGCTGATGCCCGCGCCTGCGCCCTTGTCATGGAAGAAAAGCGCCGTCGGGGAGAATCACTCGATAGCCATCTCCCGGATGCGATGCTCGCGGGCGTGGCGTTGCGTCATGACCTTTCGATCGTCACAGGTAATGAACGGGAGTTCCGCAATACTGGCGCCAAGACGGTCAATCCGTGGACGGACCATGCCTAATGACGCTGTTGACCCAATCTACCTATCTGCCCCTGAGAGTTTGAATCATATGTCAGAAGTTGTGTTTTTATGTTTTATTTCAGGCGTTTATCTGTCGTGCGACCCTACGCATCAGAAAGCGGCACGCGGCCAGCCTCGCCCAGGCCAGCGAACTCGCCTCGTTGCGTTCGAAGTCCTTGGCCAAGCGTCGGCATCGACCCATCCAGGCAAACGTCCGCTCCACCACCCAGCGTCGGGGAAGAACGGTGAACGTCGTGATATCCGTGGGCTTTTCGACAATCTCGACGAGCTCCGGCAGGCCCCTCCGGGCCAGGTCAGTACGCAGCTTGGGTCCCCCATAGCCGCCGTCAGCAAACACCTTCGAGACCTCGGGCGCCTTGCGCAGCAGCTCCACGATCACATCCGGTGCCGCGTCCCTGTCCTGAATGTCGGCGCTATGCACCGCAAGGACGATCGGCGAC
>JAJDWM010000214.1 GCA_022825595.1 Bryobacterales bacterium
AAGTCGGCCAACAGGGGCATTGCCAGCAGGAATCCTGCGCAGGCCGCGGCCAGCGACCAGACCCCACGCAGGCGCAGCGAGATTCCCAGCACCATCAAGCATGCCGCGACTCCAAGCACGAGAGGCCCAAACTCGTTCAGCGCGTAAGACCACCATCCGGCACCTTCGTCCAGCCGGATTCCCGCTGTACGGAAACCGTCTGCAGGCTCGCCGGCGTCCAACGCGACCAGCAGCCACGAGCAGGCTGGATTCCAAACCTGGGCTGCCCACCAGCCTGCCAGGCAACCGCCAATTCCGGCGGCAGCCTCCGCGCCGCGCCGGCTCCAGAATGCGGCCGTTCCCGACATTAAGCCCACCAGATACCGCCCACCAGATATAATCGCGGAACCGTGCGACAGGTCACCAGACGATCCGTTCTGGGAGCGGGCGCAGCGCTCCTCCCGTTCGCGAGGGAGGGGAGCGCAGCATCGTCCGGCAGGCACGACTTCCGCCTAGCCGTGACGACGGATGAAATCGATGACGATTTGGGAGTCGCGCTCCAGTTCCTGCGCCGGCACGGGCTACGTCACTGCGAGATTAGGCGCATCTGGGGGCGCTACAACACGTCCCAGCCCATGGAGCGGATCCGCGAGGCGCGGTCGATGCTGGACGACGCAGGCATCCGCCTGGCAATTCTAGACACGGGCTTCTTCAAGGTGCCGGTTCCGGAGAGCCCTGACAAGCTGCAAGCCCAGTGGGATCTCTTGGACCACGCATTCGAGCGCGCAGATGCCCTTGGCACGGACTTGATCCGCACCTTCGCCTTCACCTACCGGCGGAATGAGACTCCCGACCCGGACAACTATCCGCGGATCTACGACCTCGTGGCGCAATCGGCCGAACGAGCCGGGCGCGCTGGCTTCCGGCTAGCCGTGGAGAACGTTAATCCGAGCTACGTGGAGCGGTCCAGCCAGTCGGCCAACCTCCTTCAGGCGGTGCAGTCCCCGGCACTTGGCCTGACTTGGGATCCGAACAACGCGGCGCGCGCCGGTGATGCCAGCCCGTTCCCCGACGGGTACGCAGGACTGGACAAGCGCCGCATCTGGCACGTCCACGTCCGGGACTATCGGCGCAGTGCTGACGGCGAAGTCGTTTGGTGCGGCGTGGGAGACGGTGAATTCGATCACGTAGGGCAACTCCGCGCCTTGGTGCGAGACGGCTACTCAGGGTCGGTTTCCCTCGAAACCCACTACACGATCGACGGCAGCAAGGCGGCCGCCAGCGAACGGTCGGTCCTAGGGTTGCTTCGGGCGGTCGCCCAGGTCTAGCCAAGGCGCTTCATCACTCTCTACACGTACTGGGTTCTAGTAGGTTTGTAACAGGCCAACTGGAGGGCACACGCACCCTTACCCGGGAGATCCGGCACTTCGCTGGATTCAGCCAGCGACGTCCGCCGCAAGTTCGACGGATCGCACTGACACTAAGTGGATCCCTGATCTATAGCCCATGGCTTTGGGTCTGAGACTCCTCAGCGCTTGGGACTTGTAGGCGTCTACGCCCTTTTAAGCGACGCACCGACTATGGACTGGTTCCTGCCTTCGGGGCGTGCGGCCAAACGCTGTTGAAATCGCTCCCGGATCCGGCCCAGATCGCCCCGCGAGCCGAATCGGGCTGCCACACCAAGCACTCTGGCCTCTCGGCCAAACGCGATGCAGACCTCCTGCGAGTGGGTTGGATCAAAAACTCCAGGACAGGGTTTCCCGGGGTGCCGACTGCGGTCCGATTACTTGGATACTTGGTCTCTCGACCATCCTGCCGCAAGCCGTTTCACGCTGGCTGCGCGATGAATCGGTCTTGCGCGTTACTCGGCCGACCGGCTGCAATGAGCGCCCGCCACCTGGCGACGGCGTCATCTTGCCTCGACGGCCTGAAGCCGTCCCCTCTGGAGGGCTTCCCAGAAGCCTTCCCGCAGGGCGAGCACAGCTACGAGGCGTGGCTGCCGGAGAACCTCGAAGATGCCGCCACGGGCCTAAGAGATCGGGTGCGGGCCCTGCTGGAGAACAAGTTGGTCGAATGGGAAGAGCTGAGCGAGAGGGTCGATGCCATCGACTGGGAAGTGCTGTTGGGGCCGCAGCAGTTCGAGACCTACGAGCAGCGGCGGGAGGCACCGGGCATCGGGGCGTAGCAGGCGCCGGCATTGGTGGGCGCTAGAATCCAGCCCTAGCGCATTCCCGGGCGGGTAGACTGGGAGCCCTCGGCCGGCGGCCCTAAGATGGGTCGCTAGGTCGCCCGCGTCCATGCACCTGACGACACCAGACTGGCTGATCCTAGCGAGCTTTCTGACATTCTCACTGTGGATCGGCGTACGCGTCTCGCGACGGGCCAGCAGCGACTTCACGGCGTTCTTCCTCGCGGGTCGCAGCCAACCGTGGTGGCTGCTTGGAGTCTCGATGGTCGCCACCACGTTCTCGACCGACACTCCGAACCTGGTCACCGACATCGTGCGGCGGAACGGGGTGTTGGGGAATTGGACATGGTGGTCACTGCTCCTGTCCGGCATGTTGACCGTATTCCTGTACGCAAGTCTGTGGCGCCGTTCGGGAGCGCTGACCGATGTCGAATTCTACGAGCTGCGCTATTCAGGAAGGATTGCGGCGTTCCTCCGGGTGTTCCGCGGGGTCTACCTAGGCTTGGTCTTCAACATCCTGATCATGGCCTCCGTAACGCTCGCCGCGATGAAGATCGGCGCCGTACTGTTCGCCTGGAGTCCGGTCCAGACAGTTATCGTGATCGCGGCGGTGACGCTGGCCTACAGCGCTTTGGGGGGCTTGCAGGGCGTGCTGTTGACCGACCTTGCGCAGTTCTGCATGGCGATGGTGGGCTCGGTGGCCGCAACGTTCTACATCCTGCAACTTCCTCAGGTCGGCGGGCTGCACCAGCTCCTCGCGCATCCCACCGTTCAAGAGCGGACTGCCTTCTGGCCCTCCTTCGAGGCAATTGGATGGGCTGAGCTTGCCCCGGTGTTCCTGATCCCGCTGCTTGTGCAGTGGTGGGCGGCCTACTACCCCGGTTCGGAGCCCGGAGGGGGCGGCTACATCGTGCAGCGCATGCTATCGGCGAGGGACGAAGAGCACGCCCGTGCGGCGACGCTGACATTCAATGTGCTGCACTACGCCGTCCGCCCCTGGCCTTGGATCCTAGTGGCTCTTGCATCGGTAGTGGTGTTTCCCGGGCTACAAGACATCCAGCGCCAGTTCCCCGACATTCCTGAGACCCTCGTGCGCGACGACCTGGCGTACCCCGCAATGCTGACATTCCTCCCGCCCGGACTGCTCGGACTCGTCGTGACCTCGCTCGCGGCCGCCTACATGTCGACCATTTCCACCTCCCTGAACTGGGGCTCGTCAATCTTGGTCAACGACGTCTACCGGCGCTTCATGAACCCCCAGGCCAGCGACCGACGGGTCGTGTGGGCGGGAAGGCTGTGCACCCTTGTCCTTTTGGTCCTGGCCTGTATCCTCGCGTTTTCGCTCGAGAGCGCGCTGGGGGTGTTCAACGTAATGCTGCAGATCGGGGCCGGAACGGGTTTGCTCTACCTCCTGCGATGGTTTTGGTGGCGAATCAACGCCCTAACGGAACTCGTGGCGATGGCAGCGTCCTTCACCGTCGCACTCCTAGTTCCGGTGGTGGGAAACAACCTCGAAAGCTGGCAGCAGCTGGTCGCCGGCGTCGCGGTGACCACGCTCTGCTGGCTCCCCTGCGCGTACTTCGGGCCACAGACGGACAAGGCCAAGCTCGAGGCGTTCTACCTGAAGATACGGCCAGGCGGGCCAGGCTGGAATCCGGTTCGGCGCTCGGCAATGCGGGAACTGCAGCTCCCGGCCGCGCCCAGCCTAGCGAAGCCAGTGGTAGCCGCCTTCCTCGGGTCGGCGGGAATTTACTCGATCTTGTTCATGACGGGCAGTGCCCTGTACGGCAGGCCGGCGGAGGCCGGCGCCTACGGGATTGCGGGCCTGATCGCGGCGTACACCATCCTGCGGCTCCGCGCCTGGCGCGCTCAAGAGTAGGGCCCCCGCGCCGACGACGGACCGGCAGAACACATCCGTGCGCCGCGCAGGCGCCACCGTCGTGACGCGGCTGGCCTTGTGCCGGCCCGCCCGGCGGTCTCAGAAGAATAGATCGTCTATCCGCGACCGAAGCCACTCCGCGCGCCGCTGCGCGAGGACGTTGAGCAAACGGTCCTCCTCGCGGGCGTCCACGTCCACCGCCATTGCCCGGTCCAGCATCGCTTCGAACATCTCCCGTTCCTGCGACGGAACCGCCCGGGCTTCGGCGTAGGCCACGAACAGGCCGGCCCGCTGGCCGCCTGACAGGGCGAGCGCACGCTCGAAACTCCGCTCCATCACGCCGGCGTCCCCGCCGCCCGGCTTGGCCGCCTCCAGTCGCAGGCGGAACTCGTGAAGCGCCCCGCGGTCCCACGCTTCGTCGAGTTCCATGGCTCGTTCCAGCATTGCCTCGACCTCCGAGAGACGCACGACCAAGGAGGCGTCGGTAGGGCTGGTCGAGATCGCCAGCCCCAGCGCCGCCGCGGTCCAATAGAGCAGGTCGACGTGCTTGGAGCGGACGCGGGCGACCGCTAGGCGGGGCTCGCCGCGCAACTCTCCGCCGATCCCGGGGTAGGCCTCCTCCAAGGCCAGCAGCCCGTAGGCCAAGCCCCGGAGGTACAGCCGTGCCGCCCGTTCCCGGAGCTGCTTCGAGCGGCGAAAGTCCTCGCTCTCCAATATCTCGCCTGGCATGTCGACGTACGCCATTGCGTACAACGAGAAGCCCTTGGCTGCGGTCACCAGCAAGCCCCTATGGCGCGGGGTGATCGCCAGAAGGCTCTCGACCATCTTCAGGCTGAATGGAAGCGCCTCGCCCACCAGGTCCGGGTCCGGGTCCGTCTCGAACGTAGACGTTCCGGAGGAGAGCGCGTTGCCCACCTGCCTCACGGCGAACTTGCGCACAGAGCAGGCGCCAGTCAGCAGGCCGCAGGCCAAGACCAGTGCCGACCCACGCCAGGCCGCCGCGCGACCGCCCACATTCCGGAGCCGGAACATTCGCCTACAGGCCCAGTAGGCCGCGCACGAACTTGGGCGGCGGCGAGCCGAAGGAAAGCACCCGGTCGTGGTATTCCTGCCAGTCTGTGATCGGGCCGTGTTGTTGGATCCAAGCTTCGCGGATGTCGTTGTGCTCGCTGATTCCGACAAAGTACGTCGAGAGCTGGGCGGATGTCAGCTGCGCGCGGATCCACTTTCCGGCGGCCTCGCCCTCCTCCTGATACCCCTGCCCCATCATCAGGTCCATCGCTTCCTGCTCGGTCATCGCCCCGGCATGGATCTTCTGGTCGAGGATGGCGTTGATCACGGCCCTGGTCAGCATCTTCAGCTGCTGCATCTTGAACCGCGGCCCTCCAAAGCCGTGCTCGACCATCATCTGCTCGGAATAGACCGCCCATCCCTCGACGAAGGTCCCGGAAGAGAAGACTGAGCGCACCATCGTCGGGGCCTCAAGCCGGTTGGAGTGGGCCAGCTGCAGGTAGTGCCCCGGAACGGCCTCGTGGACCGTCAGGTCCTGCAGCATGTAGTCGTTGTACTCGCGGTAGAAGGAGAGCTTGCGCTGCTCGCTCCATTCGGCTGGCGTTGGGGAGATTGCGTAGAACGTCTCGCCGTTGACCTCCAGGGGCCCTGGCGCATCGCAATAGGCCGTGGAGACGCCCCTGCGGAACTCCGGCATCACGATCACCTGGATTGGCTCGTCGGGGACGGCGACCAGCCGCCGGTCGCGCGTGAAGTCCGTCACGTCCGCGAGGGCCTGCTTGGCGTCCTCAACGATCGATGCGTCCGTGGGATGCTCGTCGGCCAGCGCCGCGAGCACGGTGCGGATCACCTCCGGGCGATCCGCCGCCAGCAGCTGGTCCGGGGCGGTCGCCAGCCTGTCCAGCAGGTCCTGGGGCGGGGCATCCGACAGGAGCGCCACCGCAGTCTGGTACATTTCGTCCTGCAGCTCAGCCAGTCGCTGTTCCGCGCGCCGAAGGATCTCCTCCATCGACAGATCCGAGTGAAGCCTGTAGGCCAGCTTCTTGCGGAGCTTCGGCTCGCCGATGCGAAAATCGCGGCTTGCGCGGGGAAGCAGCTCGTCCCGCAGCCACTTCCCGTACTCCTCCAGTGCGCGGATGGCCGCCTCCCGCGCCGGAACCATGCCCTCCGCCATCTGAGGGGCTTCGGCTAGGAACTCGTCAAGGCCGGTCTGCAGAAGGGCCACCGTGCCGGCGTTTTGGCGCAGGGCCGTTTCCGCGTGAACGACAGTAGGATCTGTCAGGTTCGTGCGCGCGGCGGACACTACGGCCGGTACGCCCTTGAGCCGGTCCCCGAGGCTTGCGAGCCGCTCCTCCAATGGCGCGAAGTCGCGCGCCAGCAGCGAGTAGATGGCATTCCCGACGCCATACCGCATCGCATTCCACTCGTGCTCGCGAAGCTCCTCCGCCGACCAGATGCTGTACTCGAGGTGGTTGCGCAGGATCTCGTAGTCCACGGCGTTCGCTTCGCCCAATAGCGCAGGATCGATCTCCTGCAGCCGAGCGAGGAACTGGCGGTCCCACTCCAAGCCCGAGCCCACTGCCTCGGCAGAGTAGTCGTTCAGACGGCCGTCGAAGCGGTGGTCCCCCAACGACGTGGCGGTCTCCGGATAGCGCTCTGCGAGCTCGTCGATGTATTGCGCCGCAAGCGCGGCGAACTCCTCGTCCTGCTGCGGCTCGGTTGAGCATGCTGCCGCAGCTAGCGCAACGGCCAAGACGGGGGGCCAAGCCTTCATGCGGACATTGTACGACCGGCCCCGAACCTACAGGTCCAGTGTTTCTACATGCGCGCGCACGTCACCGGGACGCACCTCGTGAACTTCGTCACTCCGCAAGTGCTCCGACTCGTCGAAAGTCTCGAACAGATGCATCTTGACGACGGCATAGCGCTCCACGTCGTTCAGGTCGCGGCCTTCTTCCCTCTCCCATTCTTCGAAGCTCGCGTCAGGGGCGAAGACCGTCAGCCAGAAGTGCGCCGACCGATCGGACGTGCAGCGGAACACGAAGTCCCGCCCCGACAGGCCCGACCTCGAGGCCGCCCGGTAGCCCTCGTAGGTGTACTGGTACACATATCCGCTCTCGGCGGCGTAGGCCTTCTCCCGCCGGATGGGTGGGCGGCCGCGAAGTGGCGGGGCCTCAGCCTCCCGGCGGTGGCGGAAGGGCCATCGCAGTCGGAAGGCCACCGGGCACCCTAGCGGAAACGCTCTTCCCTGAAAGGATCCCCATACATGTGGTAGCCCCGCCGCTCCCAGAAACCTGCGCGGTCATGGGCGGTAAACTCCAAGCCGCGGATCCACTTCGCGCTCTTCCAAGCGTAGAGGTGCGGCACGATCATGCGCAGGGGCGCCCCGTGCTCGGGCGTCAGCGGCTCGGGTTCGTGCGTGTCGGCCAGCAGCACGTTGTCATGAAGCAGGTCCTCTAGTGGGGTGTTCGTCGTGTACCCGCCGTCGCAATGCTGGATGACATAGCGGGCACGCTCCTTAGGCCTCGCCCTCTCGACAATGGTTCGCATTGAGACGCCTTCCCAAACGTTGTCGAACTTGCTCCAGGTGGTCACACAGTGAAAGTCCGCCTGCACGCGCGTGCGCGGCAGGTCCTGAAACTCCTGCCAGGTCAGCTCGAACGGGCGTTCGACCAGTCCCCCGACGACGAATGACCAAGTGGAGGGGTCGAACCCCGGGACGGCGCCCGCATGGAGAACCGGCCATTTGAGGGTCAGTGACTGGCCGGGAGGCAGCCGTCCCTCCTGGCGGCGCTTCCGCTCCAGCCTCTTGCGCTCCATGCTCCTGAACATCGCCGAAACCCAGCGTACACCAAGCGGCACGGCCGCGCGGTAGGGTGGAGCCGTGAGCGGCCCGCCATGGATGGTCTCGCTGCACGGCGGACACAGCGGAGAGTTCTGCGAACACGCCCAAGGAACCCTGCGCTCCACGCTTGAGGAGGCAGTCCGACGCGGATTCCGGGTCTACGGCGTCAGCGAGCATGCGCCTCGAAGCGATGACCGCTTCCTGTACGCGTCCGAGAGAGCAAAGGGCTACACGGTGGCGCGCCTCGGCAGGGAGTTCGACGAGTACGCGCGCGCATCGCGGGTCCTCCAGCGGGAGTTCCGGGGAAGGCTGGAAGTGCTGCGTGGCTTCGAGACCGAGGCCGTCCCGCGGTCGGGATACGCCGCGGAGATGCGCGCCCTGGCGTGCGAGCACGGATTCGACTACGTTGTGGGCTCGGTCCACCACGTCAAGGACATTTCCATCGACGAGAGCCCCGCGCACTTTCGGGCAGCCGCCGACGCCTGCGGCGGGACCGACGCCCTGCTGGAGCGCTACTATGCCAGTGTCGTGGGGGTGATCGAGGAGATACGACCGCAGGTCGTGGCGCATCTGGACCTACCCAAGCTGTATGCGCCCGAGGGGGCGGAGCCACCGGGGCCAGCCGCTCGGAGGGCGGCGGAGTCGGCGATCGAGGCGGCAAGGGCCCACAACTGCATCCTCGACCTCAACACGGCCGCGCTCCGCAAGGGCCTTCGCGAGCCCTACCCTTCCGCCTGGCTCGTTCGACTCGCCAAGGATGCCGGTGTGCCATTTTGCTTTGGCGACGACAGCCACTCGCCGGGCCAGGTGGGGTACGGCATCCCAAGGGCGCGGCTGTACCTGCTTCGGTTGGGCGTAGAGACGGTCACGGTCCTGCGGCACACGTCGGAAGGGATCCGGCGGCAAGAAGTCGACCTTACGCAACCCTGACCCATGCCCCTTCTCGGCCAGTCCTTCCGAGTCAGCACCCACGCGACACCGGACCAAGAGGCGAACGGCCAATCGGGCGCTCGGGCCGTTCTCTGCGCGGTATGCTGCCTGGCCGCCAGCTGGCTTGCGGCCTGCGTGATAGACGAACCTCGCGGTGGTGCCGAGCCGTACTTCGCCCGGCACGAGGCGGCAATTTACTCCGACCGAGAGCCTGAGACCACCCCCCAGCTGTTGCAGTTCGAACTCAAGATGACGATCCTGCAGGAGCACCGCAGCTTTGTGAACGTCTTGACCGAGGACGGCCTAGAGGGCTGGGTCTCGCGCGACCACCTAATCGACAGCACGACTCGCAACCGGATCCTCAAGCTTAAGGACGAGTGCGAAGACTTGCCGGGCCAAGGCAAGGGCATGGCATGGGACACGCTCAACGTCCACAGCGAGCCCTACCGCTGGGCTCCGACTCTTTACCAGCTCGCCAAAGACGCGCCGTTCGAAGTCCTCGATCGGGCGCTGGTGCGCCGCCTTCCGGCCTGGGCCGATGCCAACCCGGAATCGGCCACGAGAACCGTGCCCCCCTACTTTGACTACTGGTTCCTAGTCTGGCTTTCCGAGATCGAGCGGTGCGGGTGGCTGCTGGAGAACATGGTCTACGCCGGTGTCCCTACCGAGGTGGCAATGGCCGCCGGAGGCCAGCCAATCGTGGCCCATTTCCAGCTTGGCTCCACGCAGGGAGCTGCCGACGGCAGCCCGGCAAGAGCCTGGCTCCTCGCGCAGTCGAGCCAAGACGAGCAGGTGTTCGACTTCGACGTGCTGCGGATTCTACGCTGGAACAGCAGCCAAGGACGCTTCGCGGTCGTTCGCCGTGTGTCCGGGCTAAGGGGCTACCTCCCGATCGAGACGCTGGATCGCGTCGTGGCGCGGGGACGGGTCGGGACAGGCTTCAGGATTCTCGTCGATCGCGACGGCAAGCTTCGAGAGAAGACGTACCTCTACCACGAAGGGCTGGTGTTGCCCGCCCACGACCTCCCGTCACAGAGGCGCATCCCTGGCAAGATCGGCGAGTCCTACAGGTTCCGTCCCTTCCTCACAGCTGCGACGGCGGCCGACATCGGGCCCCCATAGTACAATTCAAGCGGAGTCGGCCAAATTGTGGCGGAGGCCGTCCGGCTCCCTTCCCTGCCCCTGCCGCAGAACCGCGGACAGGGCACAGCTGAACGCCACACCGAAACATGCTGAAGCTGTTCCAGAACCAAGGCAAGGTGCTGCGATGGACGATGGGGGTGATCCTCTTCCTCGTGGCAGGCTCGATGGTGATCACGCTCGTTCCGAACGTATTCGGCCCGGCCGGGCCAGGCGCGCCCGACGTTCTGGCAGAGGTCGCCGGTGTGGCGGTGACCACCGGGGATGTCGAACTGGAGCTTCGGGAGCACCGCGCGAACAATGTGCCTCCCGAGGCCATTTCTATGCTCGCCGGCACGGCGATTGATTCGCTCATCACCGAGCGCGTCTTGTTCTCGGAGGCGGCCGCCCTGGGACTGGTCCCCTCGGAAGAGGAACTCGCCCAGTGGATCCGAGAACAGCTGCCCGACGTGCTCTTCCCGGGCGGGGAGTACATAGGCGGAGACGCCTACCAGCGCTTCGTGCGCCAGCAGTTCCGGCGGACCGTGCCCGAGTTCGAACGCGACCTCCTCGAACAGATCGCGATCGGGCAGAATCTCCGCCAACTGGTCACTGACAGCGTTCGAGTGACCGAGGAAGAGGTCGCCAAGCGCTACCACGAGCGCAATGACGCCGTGCAAATCGAATGGGCGGCGATCGCCGCCTCCAGCGTTGCCTCCGAGGTCTCACCGACTGAAGAGCAATTGCGGGAGTACTTCGAATCGAATAAGCTGCGCTACCGCCATCCGGAACGCAGACCCCTCCAGCTCATGACGATCGCGCCTGACAGCGGGGCGAGCGATGTGGAGATCTCCGAAGCTGAGGTCGAGCTCTACTACGGGCAGAACGAATACCGCTTCGAGAATCCCGAGAGGGTCAAGCTGCGACACATCCTCTTCATGACCCTCGAGAAGACCGAGGAGGAGCAGCAGCAGGCCCTTGAGGATGCCGAGGGCGTGCTGGCAGAACTACGCGCCGGGGGAGACTTCGATGCGCTGGCGCGAGAGCACTCCGAGGATCCGGGTAATGCAGACAAGGGCGGTGATCTTGGCTGGGTAAGTCGGGGGATGATGGATCCCGCCTTCGAAGAGGCCGGTTTCGCCCTGCAGGAAGTGGGTGAGATCTCCTCGGCGCCGGTCAAGTCCGAGTTCGGGTACCACCTCATCCGGCTCGATGACCGGCAGGCCCCGAGCGTCAAGCCTCTCGAAGAGGTCCGAGAAGTGATCGTGGATGACCTCCGCGCGGAACGGTCCCAGGGCGAGCGGTTCGCGCTGATCGAGCGGGCTATGACCGCGGCGGAGGAGTCCGGTGGCCAGCTCTCGCAGGTCGCCGCGGACCTCGGGCTCGGATACCAGGAATTCCCGCCCTTCGGCAGGGACGAAATCCCTGACGGGCTGCCCAGGGCAACCGCCCTCGTGGAAGCCGTCTTTCAGCAGCTTTCCGGGCAGGTGTTCACCACAGCGGATCAGGACACCGTGTACATCGGCTTTGTCTCAGAGCCGGTGCTGGCACGGGATGCCGAGTTCGAGGAAGTGCAGGGCACGGTTCTCCGCGACTTCATCGACACGGAGTCCGCGAACATTGCCCGCCAACGCTCCGACCAATTGGCCCAATCAGTCATGGATAGCGGAGGCAGCTTGGCGGCTGCGGCCGCGCAATACGGTGCGCAACGGGCGACCACGGACTTCGTCCAGCGCGACGGCGAGGCCGATGACCTGGGAGCCGTGAGCGCACTCGGCGAGGAAGCGTTCACGAAGGTGAACGGTGAGGTACAGGGTCCGGTGGCGGTCGGCGACCGCTGGGTGGTGTTCCGAACGATCGAGATGAGGCCCGCCGACGAGTCGCTGCTTGGCGACAGCCGGGAGCAACTGCGCCAAGAGCTCATGCAGGAAAAAAGGGCGCTCGTGTTCGAGTACTTCCAGCAGGACAAGCTCCGCGAATACAGCGATGCCGGCTTGGTGGTGCGCTACTCGGCACGGATCCAGCAGTACCTGCAAGCGATGCAGAGGGTGATCTGAGAAAGGCGAGGCCCGAGTTGTCCGCAATCACACAGCTGCGCCTCGCGCCAATTGAGCAGGCTTTCCCGGACCGCTCGATCGCCGATGTCGGCAGCGCAGCGCGGGAGGAGATGCAGAGTGCCGCATGGGCCCTGCGTGTCCCCGCCGGCGCACGCATAGCGGTCGGCGTGGGCAGCCGCGGAATCCGCAACATCGACCAAATCGCCAAGGCGGTCGTGGAGTTCTGGAAGTCGCGCGGTGCGCGCCCGTTCATCGTGCCGGTAATGGGCAGCCACGGCGCGGCCACGGCGGAAGGCCAGGCTCAGGTCTTGGCGCACTACGGCATCGACGAGGCCACCATGGGGGCACCCGTCGTCAGCTCCCTGGAGGTCGTCCCTGTGGGCACGACGCCGGAGGGCATCGAGGTCTCCATGGACCGCCACGCGTTCGAGAGCGACGGAGTGATGCTTTGCGGGCGGGTCAAGTGGCACACGGACTTCGAGGGCGCCCTAGAGAGCGGCATCCACAAGATGATGGCGATCGGCCTAGGGAAGTGGGAGGGGGCCAAGCGCTACCACAGCTGGGCCCTCCGGATCGGAATGGAGCGCGTGATTCGGGGAGTGGGCGCCGCCATCCGGTCGACCGGCAAGATGCTCGGCGGGCTGGCCATCCTGGAGGACGCCTACCACAACACGGCCGAAGTCCGCGCCGTCGGCGCGGAAGGCATGGCCGAGCAAGAGGAGCGCCTCCTGCGCCGCGTCAAGGAATGGAAGCCGAACCTGCCAGTCAAGATCGTCGACCTCCTGATCCTCGATGAGATCGGCAAGGACGTCAGCGGCGCGGGAATGGACACGAAAGTGGTCAACCGCGGCGGGCCGCAGGGCCCCAACAGCTGGCAGGGCGTGCCCGCGGTCCAGCGGATCTATGTCCGTGACCTGTCCGGCAACACCTATGGCAATGCCATCGGAATGGGCTTCGCGGACATTGTTCACAGCAGCTTGGTGCGCAAGGTGGACTTAGAGGCGACCTGGGTCAACGCCCTGACTGCGTCCGCGACGTTGCCGGCGTTCACGCCTGTGCACTATCCGACCGACCGGGAGTGCCTTGAGCGGATCCTCCCGACCTGCGGGAAGCTGGACATCTCCGACTGCACCGTCCTATGGATCCGCAACACGCTCGACCTCTCGTCCCTGCTCGCCAGCGAGAACCTTCTGCCCGATCTGGAACGGCGGCCCGGCATTAGAGTGTCTGGGCCCCCGGCCCGGCTGAACTTCAATGCAACCGGGAACCTCTTGAGCCCCTTCGGCACGCGCGCGGAAGAACACCACGCTGCTTGAGAGTCGCCCAGCCTTGCCCCTGCTCCCCACCAGTGCGGCGGCGGGCCCGGCCCGATGACCATCCTCCAAGCGGCAGTGCTGGCGGTAGTCCAAGCAGCGACAGAGTTTCTGCCGGTCAGCAGTTCGGCGCACCTCGTGCTGGCCCGCTGGCTGTTCGGCTGGCAAGACCCGGGTCTGGCATTCGACGTCGCGCTGCACTTCGGAACGCTGCTGGCGCTCGCAGCGTACTTTGCCCGGACCTGGGTGCGCATAATCGCGAACGGGTTTGGCCGGCGTGGCGGTCACGCCGGCGATTCCGGCACGGACCGGGATCTGGACGGCAGCCCACACATCCTGTGGTACTTGGCCCTCTCCACCGTTCCAGCCGCCGTGGCCGGACTGCTAGTCCAGGACATCATCGAGACGCACCTGCGCAGCCCGCTCGTGATCGCGTCGATGCTGGTTGCGGTCGGGTTGGTGCTCTTGCGAGCCGACCGGCAAGGCGCACGGGGCGGCGATCTTGGCTCGCTCTCCCTAATGCGATGCGTTCTCGTCGGCTGCGCGCAGGCCGTCGCCCTCGTCCCGGGCACGTCCAGATCAGGCGTCACGATCGCTGCGGGACTGTTGTTGGGCCTGCGCCGGGATGCGGCAGCCCGGCTCTCGTTCCTGCTGGCGATGCCTGTCGTGCTGGGCGCTTCCCTGAAGACCGGCATCGAGACGCTGGTCGGAGCGGGCCCAAGAAGCGTCGAGGCTTGGCCGCTGACGGTTGGAATCGCCGTGAGCGCGATCGTGGGCTATTTCGTGATCGCGGCGTTCCTGCGTTACCTGCGGGCGTCAAGCCTGGCCCCGTTCGTCTACTATCGGTTTGGAGTGGGAGCGCTCGTGCTCGCACTGCTGGCCGCCAAGGGGTCCCCAGCGGGCGGCAGTCTCTAGAGGTGAGGCGGTGAAGGTAAGGATCACGATCCGCGACCTCAGGCTGGCCGAGATGGCCGGAGTGCTCCTGCTGATCGCGGCGGTGGGATCACTGCTGAGCATCGGGTCCTACTCCCCCCATGACCCGTCCGCGAATGTCGCCTCCAACAATGCGGTGGCCAGGAACTGGATGGGCATTCCGGGAGCGTACTTCGCGGACCTTGTCCTGCAATTGCTGGGGCTGGGCGCGTTCTCACTGCCAGTCGGGCTAGGGCTTGCCGGAGTTTGGACGCTGCGCGGCAAGGGCTACCAGCACTTCGGGTGGATCGTGGTCGGCATATCCCTGCTGCTGGTCGTCTTCTGCTGCGCCCTGCAGCTGGCGGCGGCACCGATCTCTCGGGGCCTGCCGGACCGATGGGCCGGCGCGGTCAAGCCGGGCGGAGCGGTTGGCCAGGTGCTGGGCGAACTGTCCTTGTCCGTGCTCAATGTTGGCGGCACAATCCTCGCGCTCGCCGCCTTGGGCGCGGTCGGGGGCCTAGTGCTCGCGAGCGTCTTGGTCCGGCCAAAACCCGACGGGCCTAAGCCGAGCCCGACCGCCGTGGACAAGAGGGCCCGCGCGCCTCGCAAGACCGCATCCGCGAACCGGAAGCAAAACGCGCGGCGACTGGCAGCGGACAAGACTCTGGCAGAAAAGCCCGCGATGCTCACGCCACCGACTGAGACCAAGGAGTCGGCCAAGAAGGGATCCGAAACCTCCGAATCGCTTGGGCCCCCGATCGTTCCTCCGGAAGACCGGCTGCTGCCCTCGGAACTTGGGGGAACGATGCTTGGCGAGGCGGTCGGCGCAGGAGGCCCCGGAACTGGCACGATCGGCGATTCCCGCAAGCCGCGTGCTGGCAGCGCAGAACCGTTCCAGCTTCCCCCGTCAGTGCTACTCAAGGCGCCGATCAAGCGGCACGCCTTCGATGAGGAGGAGCTACAGGCCACCGGTCAGCAGATTCTCGCGAAATTCGAAGAGTTCGGAGTTCGCGGGCAGGTGCACCAGATCAATCCTGGCCCGGTGGTTACCACCTTCGAGTTCAAGCCGAACAGAGGCGTCAAGCTGAGCAAGATCCTGAACCTCTCGGAGGACCTGTGCTTGGCCTTGGAGTGCGAATCGATCCTAGTGGAGCGCATTCCGGGCAAACCGACGGTTGGCATCGAGGTCCCGAACCGGGACCGCGAGATCATCTGCTTTAGGGAGGTGGTGGAGACCAAGGTCTTTCAAGAGGCCAAGTCGATGCTGGCATTCGCGCTCGGCAAGGACATAAGCGGCAAGATCCACTGCGCGGACCTAGCGTCGATGCCGCACCTGCTGGTCGCTGGCCAAACGGGATCCGGCAAGAGCGTCATGGTGAACGCCCTCATCATGTCGCTGCTCATGCGTGCGACCCCAGAGCAGGTGCGCCTAATCCTGGTCGACCCGAAGACCGTCGAGCTGACCTACTACTCCGACATCCCGCACCTGCTGACGCCGGTGATCACCGACATGAAGGAGGCCACCCACGCGCTGGTCAACGCAACTCGCGAGATGGAGCGGCGCCTGCAGCTGCTTGCCAAGCATGGGGCTCGCAACATCAGCCAGTTCAACCAGAAGGCCCGTGCCAAGGGCGGGCGTCGGCGCAAGTCGGGCGACGAGGAGATCGAGCCCCTACCGTACATCGTCGTCGTCGTTGACGAGCTGGCCGACCTCATGATGCTGGCGGGTCGGCAGGTCGAAGAGGCCATCCAGCGCTTGGCGCAGATGTCGCGGGCAGTGGGCATTCACCTCTTGCTGGCTACCCAACGGCCGAGCGTGGACGTCATCACGGGGCTGATCAAGGCGAACATTCCGGCAAGGCTGTCGTTCTTGGTGGCAACACGGGTCGACTCCCGGACAATCCTGGACTCCATGGGCGCCGAGTCGCTGCTAGGCATGGGCGACATGCTCTTCTTGCCTCCGGGAACCGCCCGAATGAGACGGCTGCACGGGCCGTTGGTCACCGAGGAGGAGATCCGAGCGGTGGTGGCCCACTGGACTTCACGAGCGGCACCCGAATACGAGACCGACTTCCTGAAGGCCCCCAAATCTGAAAAGCCCTCCGACGCGTCCGCGGACGACGGTTTCAAAGATGCGCTGTATGACCAGGCAGTGGAGCTCGTTATGCAGATGGGCAAGGCATCAACGTCCACCCTGCAGCGCAGGCTGCGGCTCGGCTACGGACGTGCGGCGCGCATCCTGGACGCGATGGAGCGGGAAGGCATCATCGGGCCGCCCGACGGGAGCAAACCCCGCAAGGTCCTCAGGCCCCGAGGCTGAACGGCCGACCGGACCCGAGGACTTACGGAGCGCGGAGTCTCAGGTCACTGCCCTAAGTGCTTCTCGAACAGCTCGGCAAGCTCCGTGCTGTGCCGGACCACATCGGTGTGCCGCTCGGCCTCGACCATGACCCTCACGACCTGCTCCGTCCCGGAATAGCGAATCAGCACCCTGCCCCGGCCAGCCAGCTCCAGCTCGCGGTCGGCGATCGCGGACCGGATCTCCGGCAGCCGGTCCAGCGGGAGCTTTTCTCGTACGCGAACGTTGACCAACCTCTGCGGGAACGGCTTCATTCTCTTGCGCAGCGCACTGCAGGGGACGCCCTCGTCGGCCAAGACCCGGAGCATGAACAGCATCGCCAGCAGGCCGTCTCCGGTGGTCGCGTGGTCGGAGAAGACCAGATGCCCGGACTGTTCGCCGCCGAGGGAAGCACCGGCCGCGAGCATGCCCTCTGTGACGTGCCGGTCACCAACGGGCGTGCGGACCAGCCGGATGTCGAGGCCTTGGAGGGCAATGTCCAAGGCAAGGTTGGACATCACGGTGGCCACCACGAGGTCGCCCTGCAGCCGCCTCCGCCGCTTGAGCGCGCTGGCCGCGAGAAGCAAGAGGTGGTCACCGTCGAGCACCTCGCCCTGCTCGTCGACCAGCAGGCAGCGGTCCGAGTCCCCGTCCATCGCGAATCCGAAGTCCGCCCCGCAGTCGACGACGCGCTGACCGAGGGAGCGCATGTGCAGCGCCCCGCAATCGAGATTGATGTTCCGGCCGCTCGGCTCGCAGCCGGTGAAGCTGGCCCGACATCCCGCCATTTCCACCAAGCGCGGCGCGATGCGCGCGGCGGCTCCGTTGGCACAGTCGACCACAAATCGAAGGCGACGCGCCCGCTCGGAAACGGGAACCGCCTCCAATAAATGCCTAATGTAGGCCTGCGCAACATCCGGGCGATCGGCGGGCTCCTCGGAGCGAGGCCTGATGCCATTTGAGAGCAGGGCGTGCACACGGCCTTCGACAGCCGCCTCGCAGTCGTCGGGCAGCTTGTAGCCTGATGGGCCGAAAACCTTGATCCCGTTATCGCGGAACGGGTTGTGCGAGGCCGAGACGACGACCCCTAGACCGTAGCTGCCGTTCCGCGTGGCGTGGGCGACAGCCGGCGTCGGAAGCACTCCAGCAAACTCTGGCTCGGCGCCGCCTTCCTTGAGCCCAGCCGCGAGGAGGCGCACGATCCCCGGCCCCGACTCTCTGGTGTCCATTCCGATCAGGACGCCCCCGTTGCGGTCCTGCGCAATTTGGTCCGCCAAGGCCAGCCCAACGGCGAACACCGTGCGGTCGTCCAGCGGGGGCTCGCCCGC
>JAJDWM010000687.1 GCA_022825595.1 Bryobacterales bacterium
CACCACATAGAAGATGATGCTGCAGATCACCGTCATCCAGAAGGCCTGCAGCATGAACGGTATTCCCCAACTGTCCGTGATCAGCTTGTGCCCGCTCGCGTCCTTGAAGTCCAAGATGAAGGCCGCGGCTCCCATCAGAAAGCCGCAGACCAAGGTCGCCACCGCTGCCTGGGACGTCCCGCGCTTCCAGAATACGCCCCAAAGGAACACCGCTGTGATCGCTGGCGCGAGCGCCGCACCAATCTCCTGTACGGCCTCGAAGATGCTCGAGAACTTGTCTCCCTGCGTCGACCAGGCCATTGCCAAGAGCATCACGGCGACCGCGCTCCAGCGGCCAATCCGCACTTGGGCAGCGTCACTTGTCGACGGCCGCACGCGCGCGACGATGTCCACCGCAAAGAGTGTGGCGCAGCTGTTGAGAGCCGCCGCGATGGTGCTCATCAGGGCGGCCAGCAGTCCGGCCGAAATCAGCCCGCGCAGCCCGGTGGGAACAAGTTCCTGGATCAGCATCGGCAGAACTTGGTTGGCGTCGTCGCCGATCCGGTCCCCGTACAGCACGTACCCGACCACACCGGGCAGCACCAGGATGAACACCGGCAACACCTTGATGAAACCGGCGAAGAGCGGTCCGATCTGGGCGTCATGCTCCGAGCGGGCCGCGAGGACTCGCTGAACGATCGTCTGATCCGTGCACCAGTACCAAATCCCCAGAACCGGGTACCCCAGCAGCACCGAATACCACGCCAGCCCGACGGAATTGTCCGACCAGACCATGCTGAGCTGGCGGGGCTTGAGCTGAGCCTTGAACTCCTCGACCGTCCCGATGCCCTGCTCCGGAAGCGCTCCTATCGCCAACGCTGTGACCAGGATCGATCCTCCGATCAGCAACACTGTCTGGATCGTCTCCGTTACCACAACGGCCTTAAGGCCCCCGAGGACGGTGTATACGCCCGTCACCAGCGAAATGATCAGGATCGACGTCACCACGTCAATCCCGAAGAACTGCTCAAACACGGTTGCGCCTGCGTACAGGCTCATGCCGATGTGGATGAACAGCGCGCCGAGGATCGCCATGAAGGCCAGGAAGGACCTCGCGGCGGCGTTGAATCGGCGCTCAAGGTACTCCGGCAGGGTCTCGATCCGGTTGCGGAAGTAGAACGGTGCGAAAAAGAGGGAAAGGATGACCAGCGTAAAGGCGGCCATCCACTCGAAGTTTCCCCATACCAGACCTTCGTTGTAACCGGAAGCCGCCAGACCCACCAGGTGGATGGTCGAGATGTTGGACGCGAAAAGGGCAGCGCCGATCATCACCCACCCGAGCGATCGGCCAGCCAGGAAGTACACCTCACCGGTCATCCGCTGGCGATGTACCGAGAGGACGCCCACGGCCAAGATCCCCAGCAGGTAGGCAACGATGATGACCAGATCGATCGTTGGTATGCGCAGGCCTTCCATTGCGTTTAGTCCAAGCTGGGGCGTACGAGGCGCCCCTTCATTCTCTGGGTCTTGGCGGATTGGCCCAATGGCTGCGACGGTCGGATCCGCTCACCACGACGCCCTTTCGGTGCCAATCCAAATAGGCACTCACCTCCGCGGAGCAGTACCGCAGCGTGAGCCCGCATCGGCGCCGGTTGGAATCGTTCGCCTCCGAGCCATGCAGCAGCAGGTCCGAGTGAAGCGATATCTCGCCTGCCCGCAGGATGTTGTCCACGGGTTGGCCGAATCGCCCGATCCCGGCGACGCGCTGGTTGAGAACGGTCGATGAATTGCCGTCGTCAACCTCAAACGGCAGGGCTCCGCGAAGGTGCGAGCCAGGCACGAATCGCATGCAGGCATTCTCCGTGTCGGCGTCATCGATGGCAAGCCAAGCGGTCACAGTCTTGGACGGAGTCAGCGGCCAATAAGTAGCGTCTTGATGCCAGTCCACCCGCTTGCCGTCGTGTGGCAGCTTGCAGAAGTAGTGGCAGCCCCACCCAACAACATCCTCTCCCAAGATGTCCCTTGCGTACGCCACGATCCGCGGATCGGTCAGCAGATCGTAAGCCTGAGCGTGGCTCAGGTGGGCGGAACTGATCGAGTAGCTGTCGCCGCCCCCAGCCAACGTCCGGGCCAGCAGTCGGTCGAATTGCTCGCGCACCGCCGCAATCTGGTCGTCGGAAAACACGCGGATGCCCGTGACGTAGCCGTGGGCATTGAAGTGGTCCAGCTGCGCTCGGGTTAGCTTGCGGGGGCTTCGGTTGGACGCAGGGTGGAACCGAATCTCGCGGGAAGCCGCCTCAAGGTCGGCCGCGTCCGGGGCGATCGCAAACTGACCTCCGCTTCGCATCGGCTTCAACCGATGATAGCGCTACCCACAGCCGCGGCCCTAGCCGTCCCAAGTTCAGTGGATGCCATCGAGACAGGGCTTCCCGCAGGCACGCCCGCTGTTTCGGTCACGGCCGGGCAGCCGCTCGTCAATTCACTTCGGACCGCCTTTGGCGCCTTGTAGTCTTGACGGCCACCATGTCCTCAGGACCACCCGGCCCGAGACGCGCCCGGACCACTTCGTGCGCGGCAACTCGGTTCCACGACGTCAGCCGTTCCCTCAGCCCCGCTCGGTCCGCCGACCTCAGAGTGGGCTTGATCGACCACCGGCTGCTGCGGCCCGCGCTGCTCACCCGCTCGACCGGCTGCTGAACTCCTGCTGCCGTGCGTTCTGCCATCGGCACCGGCCCGCTCCAGCGCAGGCGTGAAGGGCCGCAGCCCGCCCAACTGGTGCTGCTGCAGAAGACCTGACCGTGCGAACGAACAGTTCCGGGCAAGTGGCCGCAACGAAGGCCCATGCATAAGCGCCCGGCCGTACATTCGGCGCAGCTGTTCAAACTATGGCGCGAGTGCCCTCTTCAGAACAAACCCGAACGGCCTCAGGCAGCACGGTAGCCGAGTCCTCCAGTGCGTAGGCCACCTGCCCTTCCAGCCTATCGGTCAGACACACAGCCACGTTGGCCGTCTACGATTGGATTGCCCAGACCGACTGGCACGCGAGAAGCCAAGGGGCGGCTGGTACAATTGGCCTTGGACGGGCAGTTGGCGGGGGGCCCGGGTCAACGGTAACGTGTTCCCTCGATTCACCGCAGCCTTGCTTTGCCTGTGCGCCAGTTCGGGCTGCGGGGTACTCTCCACCACCACGGAGCTCCCACCTCCGGCCCCTGCACGCACGGCCACTCGCCAAGAGCTGATCGACACGATCCAGCGGATCGCAGCCATCCAGTCGATGAGGGCGATCATTCAGATCACGCTGACCGTGCAGTCCGAGGATCGCGTGAGGGAAACCCGCTATCGGGACGCGCGCGGCGCCTTGGTCCTGCGCCGGCCAGGCTGGATCCGCACCAACGCCGAGGTCCCGGGAGGCATCGCGAAGGTCTACGACATGGTTTCGGATGGCAGCGAGTTCAAGGTCTACGTGCCGTTCCAAAACCGCGTCTACCAAGGAGTGACCGACCTGATCGAGATCTCGGAGAACCGATTCGAGAACATCCGGCCCCAACACCTGCTTCAGGCGATAATGCTCGATCCCATCGAAGACGAGTCGCGGGTGATCCTAGACATTGAGATGTACGGCCAGTCGGGTTACCAAGTGCTGCACGTCGTCGAGGACGGACCTGGAGACACCCTGCGGATCCGCCGCAAGTACTGGTTCAGCAGAGACGACCTGAAACTCTCCAGGCTGATGATCCTCGACGACGAGACCGAGGTCGCCACGGATGCCTGGTACCGGGACTGGTTGGAAGACAATGGCCTCCCGTACCCGCAGGAGCTGAGGATTGAACGTCCGCAAGATGGCTATGAGGTCGAGATTGAGATCTCCAGGCCCGGACTGAACGCAGACGTGCCCGACGCCTCATTTGAACTCGCGCTGCCGAGGGACGTGGTAGTGGAGCGAATCGGCGACCCGGAGGCTTCCTCGTCCTGAAGGAATCACGGATGGTCCACCGCCTAGTACTCCGCAACCTGCTGCACCGCCCGCTGAGGACGCTGCTCACGATCTTGGCGGTTGCCGTTGAGGTGACCATGATCGTGCTGATGGTCGGCGTCTCGGAAGGTCTCTTGACCGAGTCGCTCAGGCGGACCAGGGGAGTCGGGGCCGACATCCTGATCCGTCCACAAATCTCCAGCGCCGCGATCGGTGGCGCGGACATCTCGGCCAAGCTGCCGTCTATGCTCCAAGAGCGCTACCCGCAAATCACCCAAGCCATGGGAGCCACGGTCTTCACGCCCGGCAACCTGCAGACCATTACGGGTGTGGACTGGGACCAGCTCGACGCCATGAGCGGCGGCGTCGTACTGTTCGAGGGCCGGCCGTACGAAGCCCCTTTCGAGGCAGTTGTCGATGAGGTGTACGCCCGGCAGGAAGAGATCACTGTCGGGCAGGCCGTGGAACTGATGGGACGCGACTTCGACGTGGTCGGAATCTGCGAGACCGGGAAGATGTCGCGCGTGTTCATCCCGTTGGAGACCATGAGCGACCTGCAGGGCTGGCAAGGCAGGTTCAGCCAGGTGTACATCAAGGTCGCTGAGGACAGCGACACCCGAGCGCTCATCGACGAGCTGCGCGAGCTGATCCCGAACAGATCAGTCGACTCAGTCGAGGACTTTCTGGCGCTCACTGCCACGAGCGTCCGCCAGATGTCGTCCCAGTTCGTCAACATCATCATCTCGATCGCCGTGTCCATCGGGTTTATCGTCGTCATGCTGGCGATGTACACCGCGGTCCTAGAAAGGACGCGGGAAATCGGGATTCTCAAGGCAATTGGCGCTTCCAAGCTGACAATCGGCTCGATCCTGATGCGGGAAACACTCATCCTGAGTGTTGCCGGGATCGCCTGCGGCTACGGCCTGAGTGTCGTGGGACGAGAACTGGTGGCCGTGCGCTATCCCTTGATCCCGGTTATCTTTGTCCCGGAGTGGCTCGCCGGGGCGGCCGTGCTGACTGTCATCGGTTCCGCGCTAGGCGCCGGCTATCCCGCTTGGAAGGCAGCTAGCGCCGATCCTTGCGAAACACTGTCCTACGAGTAGACACCCTGCTGTGACCACGAACACGGAGAGGCCGCTGATCCGGACTCGAGACCTGCGCAAGGTCTACCGATTTGGCTCAGTCGACGTTCCCGCCCTTCGAGGCGTCTCCATGGACGTACAAGCGGGGGAGTTCGTGGCGCTGCTGGGCCCGTCAGGCTCCGGCAAGTCCACGTTGTTCCACATTGTCGGCGGCATGCTGGCGCCAACCGGCGGCAGCGTCGAAATCGACGGTGTCCGCCTCGAGAGCCTTTCGGACGCCCAGCGGACCGAACTGCGCAAGAGGAAGGTCGGGTTCGTGTTTCAGCGGTTCAACCTGCTTCCCACCCTCACCGCGGAGGAGAACATTCGGATCGCCCAGCACATCGCGGGCCGCGCTGGCAAGGACGAGGGGCACTTTGAAGAGCTCGTGCGAATCCTCGGCATCCGTCACCGCATGCGGCACAAGCCAAGCACGCTATCGGGAGGGGAACAGCAGCGCGTAGCGATCGCCAGGGCCCTTGTCAACAGGCCGCCCATTCTGCTCGCCGACGAGCCGACAGGGAATCTCGACTCTGAGAATTCCCTCGTCGTCTTGGAGGTGCTCAAGACGCTAAATCGGGATTTGGGACAGACGGTGATGATGATCACCCACAATCCGGACGCAGCGCGGGAGTGTGCGGCCCGCGTCCTGCAAATGAGGGACGGGAGAATCTCGGAGCCAAGGCACGACTGAACGGCTCGGTGGCCAGCCTCTCGAAGCCATCCCGTCACCCGAGGGGCAAGGACTGGCTGACGCGGGGGCAGCAAGGTCCCCGAACGACTACTCCCCGTAGAGGTGGTTGTAGATCTCCCGACCTCGCAGCACGGCCTGCACGTAGCCGCGAGTCTCGCTAAACGGTATGGTCTCGACAAACTCGGCCGGATCGTCGAACCTGCCTAGCGCAAGCCAGCCCGGGATGCGATGCGGACCCGCATTGTAGGCGGCGAGCGCCTCCTCTAGCCGGCCATCGAAAGTGGCGATGGTCTCCTTCAGGTAGAAGGTCCCGAGGCGCAGGCTGATATCGGGCACGGTCAGCTTGGAGTTGGAGAATCCCGCTATTCCCAGCCTCCGGAAGAGGGTTCGCCCGGTGGCCGGCATAACCTGCATCAGTCCGAGGGCTCCGGCGCTGGAGCGTGCCCCCGCATTGAACTCCGACTCCTGCCGGATCAGGGAAGCGACCAAGTACGGGTCGAGGCCGTGTCTCTCGGATCGCGACCGAAGCTGGTCTGCGAACGGCAAAGGATAGAGGGCACGCCAATACTCTTCGTCGAGGGCCTCGAACGGCACACGCAGGTAGCCGACGAGGTATCGCTTCATGGCCCGCACAGCCAAATGGTGATCGCCCTCCGCATCGTGCAGCCGCGCCAAGCTGAGGCCCGCGAAGTGTGCGTCGGGTTCGCCCGCATCCGCTCTCGAGAGCTCATACGCGGCATCTTCCGAGAACCCTAGCTGGAGCATCTCGTCACCGACATCCAAGATCGCCTTCGTAGCGGCGCGAGGTCGCGATGCGATGGGGCGTACAGGCGGAAGCATGCCCGCGAGCTCCATATAGCCCCGTTCGCTCTGGAGCTCGGGATTCCCGAGCATTCCCAACCTCTGCCTCGCCAGATAGCCGTAGTAGTAGTGGGGGAATCTGTCGCTGGCGACCCGGTAGTGCGCGACCGCATCCTGCCGACGCCCTTCCTCCTCCCGCAAGCGCCCGAGCCAGTACATGGCACCCGCAGCAGTCGAGGCCCCCGGGAAGAAATGCAGGTGCTCCGCCAGCAGGCTCGCCCGTGCCGGGGCGTGGTCGAGCCAAGACCGCCAGCACAGCTTCCAGTGCGCGTAAGGCGCATGGCGCCCGTCCGGTGCGGCCTCTACGAGCTGGCGGAACCACTTGGTGTATTGGGCCCGGCTGTCGCGCAGGTAGTAGTAGTTGCCGATCGTGAGGAGCGCTTCTTCGTACCAGCGCGACTCGCTGTGGTCACGGGCCAGTTTGGCAATGCTGGAAGCCATCTCTCCCGCCAGTCCCTTGCGGCGTTCGATGGCGCAAAGCAGGTATAGCCTCCAAGCGTTCAGTTCGGGGTCGCTCGGGCGCGCTCTAGCCAAAGCGGGGTAGGCAGTGCTCGACAGGCGCCTCGCATAGTCCGCTGCCCCCTTTCCGATCGTTGCCCGATCCCGGTCCGTCCCCTTGAGCCCCCCTCCCAGTGCGCGACTGTACTCGGCGGAGGCGTCTGCATTCCTTCCGCCCTCGCGCAAGCGCTCAGCGCGCTCCAGTCTCCAAGTCGCGGGAGGCAACGGATATCGCCCCCCCATCTGTCGGCGGAGCCGATTCAGATGGTCGGCGGACGCTAGGGCTTGGTCGGAGGAGGGATGGAAATAGTAGGCGCGCCTATACAGCTCGATCGCCGTCTCCAAGTTCCCGGCAACGTGTTCGACGCGGCCCCCGAGGTAGAAGCGGACCGGCTCCGTCAGCCTCCCCTGAACAGGGTCGAGCGCCGCGCGAGCCCCGTCGAGATCTCTAAGCCGAAGCAAACTCTCGACCCGGAGGCGGTCGGCGGCGGGCCGAAAGCGGCTGTCGGGATACTTCGCGGCGAATGCCTGAAGGGGAACCAGCGATCTCTGGAATTCCTCTGCCAGTGCAATGCTGCGAGCCCGGTAATAGGCGGCGTACTCCCCGACCCAGCCCTCCTCGCCAAGCACCCCTGCCAGCAGGCGCTCTGCCTCGTCGAATCGCTTGGCGCCGATGTGGGCCATGCCTAGGGAATAGCGGGCAAGGGCGGCCTCCCGCCCGTTAGCCTGCTCTGCAAACTCCTCGAGCTTGGCCAGATTCTCTGGCGAGCCCCGCCGCGCCAGCGCACGGCTGAGCTCGCCCAACCTCTCCGACACGCCCGCCGCGGGCGGCGGGCCCAAGAAGAATCCGGCAGCTAGGCAGAAGACGGCAACGAACCGTCCGGGCAAGATTGCACAGCGGGGGGCGCGGTCTCTGGATAGCGTGGGTCGAGTCTCAAGCATGTGCACGGGATCCTAACGCCTCCACCCACGCCTCCGTAGTCAGCACGAGCGTCTCGATCACTGGCTGGTTGACCCGCCCGAAAGCGAGCAGCAGACCCAGCGCGGTCTCCCGCAGGACGATCGGGAAGCCGAGCAGCGGCACGTCAGTGTCCAGACCGCAGATTCCAGCCAGCTCGGGCAATACATTGTGGTGGCCACCGCCGGCCGACACCGGACGCTTCGCTCTTAGGGCGCGCGCCAATACTGGCGCCGACGGCAGCGCGACCGCAATTCGGGCTACGTCGGCCGTGCTCGGAGTCGTTCCGTTGCCCGCCGAGCGGAAGCCCCGCAAGGAATCGCCATCGCACACGAACAGGATGGCGCCGTCACAGAAGCGTGCGGCCACATCACACAGGGATCTGAAGGCCGCTCCGGTGCCGGCAGTGGCACGGATAATGCGCGCCGAATCCGCGATGGTCTGAAGCAGCGATTCAGTCTGAGCAGCAGCTCGTGCCTTGGCGGCATCTATGCGGGCTTGGGCGATGCCTGCAGCGCCGGCCCCGATCTGCTCAACGTGCTCGCGGACAAAGTCGGTGATCTCATCCCGCACGATCCGGACGCCGGACGCGTCGATCTCGGGGCTGGCCACGGGACCCTCCACGGGCTGCTATTGTATCGAAGCCAGCGCTGGACAGACCGCGCGCCAAGGGAAACAGATGGTAGACCTAAGCGGGCAAGGAGCGATCGTAACCGGCGGTACGCGGGGCATTGGCCTAGAGATTGCGCGCGCGCTGCTTGCTGAGGGTGCGGAGGTGGCGATCTGCGGACGCCGTGCCGACTCCTTGCGGGACGCTCTCCAGTCCTTGACGCCCGATGGAAGGGCGGTCGGGGCCTGTTGCGATGTCGGCAACTGGGACCAAGCCGCCGGGTTCTTCGAATTCGTGGACCGCGAGCTGGCCGGCCTTGACATCCTAGTGAACAACGCCGGCGTCGGCCACTTTGCTCCCGTGGACGAGATCTCTCCCGAACAGTGGCAGGAGGTCATCGGCACGAACCTGAGCGGGGCCTTCCA
>JAJDWM010000559.1 GCA_022825595.1 Bryobacterales bacterium
CTTGCGGAGACGAAAATGCTCGTGTCCGTCCATGCTGAGCACAGTGCGATGCACGTCCAGACTTCGCGCCAGTCCGCCATAAGCGTCGAAGGTGCGGAGGTGGACCCTGCCATGACGCTGGAAGAACAGATTGGCTTCCGGTCCCGCCAGAACCGTGTAGGCGTGGGAAAACGCTCGCACGCGAAAGACGGGACCAAGTTCCCCGTACTGCCGCGCCAGATACGCCGTGATGTCTCCCCTCATCCGGAGTGCGTTGCCCAGAATGGGCAGTCCGCCCCCATCGGCGCGGGGTTGCGCGGCCAGCGCGCGAGCGCGTGCCGCCTTTGAATGTGGGGAGGACTCCGCCTTCGGCGCGTGGGCATCGGAAACGCCCGCCTCACGTATCGCCGCGAATACCGAGCGGCCGATCAAATCCAATTGCCGGATCAGGTCGATCCGTTCCCGTGTCTCCGCCCGTTCCCGGCGTGACAGGAGCCGGTCGAATATGCCGCAGGCATCCACGAGGCAGATCAGCATTACATCGCGCGGGTCGGGTACGTCTTCGCTGAAGAGCACGCCCATGATGCGCAACTCGACTTCCCGTCCGGCCTCGCCGTCCACGTCCGGGTACCTGCGTGAACGGAGTATCCGGCGCGCAAAGTTGAACAGGCCATCGTCCCCCTGCTCTAGAATGCCGCGCCGTACCAGCCGGTCGTAGGCCGTTTTCCGCACCTCTTCGGCGAGCGTCGGCTCGGCAAGGCGCTCGATCCAATAGGCCGCGTCCCTGGACTGGTCCGACTTCGCGATCATGGCGAGCGACTGATCGAGCAGCGCGTCGCCCACCGGCGTTGCGTCCATCAGAAAGAGCCGCTCGAGGTCGGTGTCAATGCGATCCTCAAGCGCGAGATCCATCAACACGGCACCCGCCAGCGCGCACCGCATCGAACGAGCAGGAACCGGCACAGAAACGCCCGTCTCCTTGTCCAGTAGCAGGAGAATCAACTCCTCTGCGAATCTCAGCACTCGCACCTCGAGATTGCACATCGCAGCGCGCCTCGCGGAGCAATACCAAAGCTGGACTGCTTTGGCCGAGGCATCAAGGTGTCATGTCCGGGAGGCGTCAGGCTTCTGGCCCAGGTCGAAGCCGTCGACCTGACAATTCGAGAAGCGTGGCATTGTCGGCGTGGACCTGCTGATCGAACCATGGGGGACGGTCTCAACCGGGAGCCCGAGTCTCACAGGCGCGGAGTGCAACTAGCGTAGTTCCACTCACGATGACTGGCGTGCGTCCCAAGCTTGACGAGAGTCTTGGTGGCGGGAACGCGCAGGGCCACACATCCAAACACCGGGTAGGTCGCGTTCACCGTACAGTTCCAGCGGCGACGGGGACTCGAGGCAGCCCGTTCGTCGCAGAGGCCCGGAATCCTGATCGCACCAGTTTATTAGCCCGGTCCGCGGTGTGCTGGCAATCGAGATCCCACGCGCAGCTGCCGCATTCCGGCTCCCATCACTCCGCTGTTTCTGCGAGGCCGCAACCGACACCGCGGACATTCTACACCGTGATCCAAAGGGACTACTCCCGCCGCAAGCCGCTCCGATTCGACACCCACAGGTGTCTCGAACTGCTCGCCTTGCTGTGCGATGGCGGGCACATCCTACGACTTGCCCCGCAACAGGCTGACGATTCCCCCATCGCCCGGGTCGCGTGATGGATACGAAGACTCCCTGCTGGCTGAGCGGGGCCTTCGGCCCACGACTGCCGTCACCTTCCTGGCCATCGTCCGCTTCAATCCCCGACAGCGTTTCGGCGAACGCCCAGTCGATTTCGGACGCCTGCCTTCCGGGGCGCGAATTGCCTCTTGCTGCACGAAGCCCGGTGTCTCCGTCGGTCCCGATGGAAGCTGGTCGTCACGACCGTGCGCGGCTTCCTGCCCCGCCTTCACCAAAGCGAGGTCACCGAGGAGGGCCTCTCGCGCGGGATCGTTCCGGTTACGCAACGGCACGTGTCCGATTTTCCGAATAGCCCACCGCCCGAGCACGACGATGCCTTGCTTGACAGCAGCAGCCGCAACTGCCGCTCCGGACGGCGGTGTCACTCAACAGGGACCAACACAGAGGTGTGCGACAGCCTGTAGCTGGCGCGCATCTGCGAATTCGACCTGACCAAAGCCGGTCTATTCCCCAAGGGGTCGCGATCTGCGCTAGACTCTTCGCTATCGGCGCCAGCCTGTGGCCGTTCGCGCACGAATATGCCAGCTCGTCCACAAGCTTCTTGCCCGGGTCGGGCTGCGGATCCGCGGCGGGCCAATCGACATCTTCGGGGGCCTAAACCGAAGTTCCAGCGTCTTGAGCTAGGTCCAGGGGCCTTGGCAGTGTGTTCTTAGCCCTCTTGCGGTCCCATCCAAGCGCTGCAGATTGGCTGCAGCTGCGCCCCGGTTGGTGACTGAGATCCCGGCATCCGTCCGCATCGCGTGTGCGCCAAGTACGGACCTGAATCTTTCATGCCGGACACCTTTTCGGGCAACTGCCAGCAATATGATGCGAACGTCCCAGGAATCTGCAACAGCGACTGCCGGGATCGGCCCCCCCGGAGCCTTCCTGCGCCCCACCTTCCGGCTCCCGCGATCGATTGACGGAACGTCGTTCCCCTCGCCGTCTGGACCTCCTTCCCGGTTCCGCTACCCCAGCCCCTTCAGTCCGGCTCGTCCTTGCAATTATGTTCCCATGTAAATGCTGGCCTGACATCCTCGCCAGACTTGGCCCGATTCCCCACCCCGCTAGCTCGGAAACTCCCATAATGCTCTCTTCTGCCCCCTATGCGCCCGTTTTCATGCCCATTCTTCCCGATTCCTCCCCGCCTCCCCTCTTGACTCCACTCCCCTTCAGGTGCCATAATGTTCCCATGTATGTGGACATCGTCCCCAACCGCAAATCGCCCCCCGCCGTCCTCCTGCGCGAAGGCTGGCGTGAGGGCAAGCGCGTCCGCAAGCGCACCATCGCCAACCTCTCCTCCTGGCCCGACCAAAAGGTCCGCGCCCTCCGCAAGCTCCTGCGCAACGAACCCCTCGTCAGCGCCGACGAGCTCTTCACCATCGTCCGCAGCCGTCCGCACGGCCATGTCGAACTGATCCTGGCCGCCTTCCGCAAGCTCAAGCTGCCCGCCCTGCTCGACCGCAGCAACTCCCCCCAGCGCCGCTGCGTGCTGGCCATGATCGCCCAGCGCCTGCTGCGCCCCGCCTCCAAGCTCGCCACCGCCCGCCTGTGGCACTCCACCACCCTGGCCGAGGAACTCGACCTGCAGCACGCCAGTCAGGAACACCTCTACGCAGCCCTGGACTGGCTCCTCGACCGCCAGCCCGCCATCCAGCGCCGCCTCGCCAAGCGCCACCTCGGCGAGCAGGCCCAAGTCCTGTATGACGTCACCTCCAGCTACTACGAGGGCAGCCACTGCCCGCTGGCCCGGTTCGGCTACAACCGCGACCGCAAGCGCGGCACGCGCTCGGTGGTCTACGGCGTGCTCGCCGACCGCCACGGGCGCCCGATTGCCGTGCAGGCCTATGCCGGCAACACCGCCGACCCCAGCACCGTCCCGGACCAGGTCGAGACCCTGCGCGAGCGCTTCGGCCTGCGCCAGCTGGTGCTCGTGGGCGACCGCGGCATGCTCACCAATGCGCGCATCCAAGACCTGCGCCGCCATCCCGGGCTGGGGTGGATCTCGGCCTTGCGCCACGGAGACCTGCGCCGACTGGTGCGCAACGGCTGCTTGCAGCCGAGCCTCTTCGACGAGCGCAACCTCGCCACCATCCGCTCGTCGCTGTTCCCCGGCGAGCGGCTGGTGGTGTGCTGCAACCCGCTGCTGGCGCAGCGCCGGGGCAAGCGCCGCGAACGGCTGCTGCAGGCCACCGAGGAGGGCTTGGCGCGCATTCAGCGCGAGGTTCGGCGGCGCACGAAGACGCCGCTGAAGAAGGACCAGATCGCGCTCAAGGTCGGCCGCCAGGTGGGGAGGCACAAGATGGCGAAGCACTTCGAGACGACGATCGAGGACAACCGGCTGGAATACTCACGGAATGCGGCGAGCATCCGGCGCGAGCGGCAGCTGGACGGCTTGTACATCGTGCGCACGAGCCAGACGGAGATGGCGGCCGAGGAGGCGGTGCGCAGCTACAAGCAGCTCGCGCGGGTGGAGAAGGCCTTCCGCTGCCTGAAGTCGGTGGACCTGCACGTGCGGCCGATCTACCACCGGCTGGAGGGACGGGTGCGGGCGCACTTGCTGGTGTGCCTGCTGGCGTACTACGTGGAGTGGCACCTGCGGGGGGCGCTGGCCGAGCTGCTGCACCAGCACGAGGACCTGGAGGGCTGGCAGGCGGAGCGGGACCCGGTGGCGGCGGCGAAGCCGCCCGAAGAGTTGCGCAAGAAGAAGGGGCGCGGCACAAGCAAGGGGGGCTTGCCGCTGCACAGTTTGCAGACCTTGATGGCGGAGATGGGGACGCGCACGCGCAACGAGTGCCGGGTGGGCGAGGATCCGGAGGGGCCGCTGGCGACGCGGTTGACGGAGGCGACGGCCCTGCAGCGGAGGGTGTTCGAGCTGTGGCGGATGTTCCCAGTGGCGAACACGCCGCAGACAAGCGGGAAGGAGGCCGGGGACGGGGCGGGGGCAGGCTCCGGCAAGCCGACCGAGGCGGGGGACGGTGAGGGCTAGGGTGGGTGCGGAAGGGGCCGGGACCGCACTTGGCCGAACAGGTCGGAGTCAGGGATGGTTTCGCGCGATGTTCCTGCAGTTCTCGGAAGATTCACGCACTGCATATGCTGAGCGGTTCAGTTCCGCGGTCCCATCCAGAACCTGCGCGTGGGCTGGTGAAGGCCCTGCCCGTGTGATGTCGGATCGCATCCCAGGCCGAACGAAAGGCAATCGAGGCCGCCCGCTATGGAGCAGTGAGGCCGGTGTCAGAGGCCGTGGATGGCCGGTCTAGGCTGGAACTTCGGCCTAAACGGTCGTGCCATTCTCGCCCGGCTCACGGCGGGACGCCCCACGCAGCAGGTTCTCCCTGCTCTGACAGCGAACGCGCGCCGCAGGCTGGAGCCTCTGGCACTCGCCTTGGGGGCGGAACGCGACAAAGACTCGATCTGGCACCTGAGCAGCTTGCTGCAGGACTGCGACACCCTCAAGGAACGACTTGAGGATCTGGTAGGGCGTCGAAGAGGTCCTCGCCGAAAACATGGAGGCACTGAACCCGCTCGATACCGTCTTGGGCATTCGACGCCCGAGCGCACGCTTCCCTCGCCGAGCTGGGTGCGAACCCGGTGGAGACCTTCGGCCATGCCCTGATCCCGGCATCGTGGGCCGGGCCCTGCCCGGCCAACAACGCGAGCGTCTGCAAAGCCGCTCCGGCCGCATGCGTCGGGACACGCCAGCTCGCGGCCGGCAGAGACAGTGTGCGACCACACCGCCGGTCGGACGTCGGCCCACAGTTCCGGGGCCATCACCGCCCGCTGACCGGCCGGCGCCGCTTCAATCGGGCAACCTTTGCGATAGCGAACAAGCTGTTGCGCGGCATCGATTGCACTTCTGCGCGACAAGGCAATTCCGCGCGACAAGCAGCCGTATCAAGATCCCGCGCAGCGGCTTCGCTGCCTCACCCGGTGGTGATGGGCGACGGTGAGGCCGGGATTTTGAACGTGGCCGCCGAGCAATTGCCCCAGACCATGGACATCGTGGACCCGGTCCGCTCCAAGGCGCAACTCTGGGAGTGCGCGACGGCGATCTTTGGCAGCGGTGACCAGCGGGCGCTTGGAAGATTGGGCCGAGCACCGCCGCGACGAGCTCAACGCGGGTACCTTCCGCACAGTGCTCGAAGAACTTCAGGCTCATGCGGAAGACCGCGAGAACGCCGCCACGTGCGTCGGATACTTCGTGGACTACCGTGATCGCTTGCGCTACCCGGAATTTGGCGCGGCGGAGCAGCGCGTTGGCTCGGGGTGGTCTAGGCCGACTGCAAGACCCGATTCGGAATGCGTACGAAGCGGGCAGGGGTGCATTGGACCCTCGGTGACGCAAGTGCAATCTTGGCCCTCCGCTGCAGCATCCTCGGCGGACGCTTCGAGGACTTCTGGCGGAGGAGGAGCAACTGTAGGCGGTACGGCAGGTCGTGTGCAGGCACCGGAGGCTGGCTGTGGGCAGGAACCAACCCGCCGCGCACGATGAGAGCCGGCCCTTGACGGACGCTTGGGAGGTGCGAGTGCGGCTTCAGTAATTTATCCACGACAGCTAAAGGTCTGAGGCACAGCCCATGCCGCAAGGTCCCGGATCTCCGGAATGAATGGGAATTCGAATCCGGCCCCTCTCCCAATAGAACATTCATGCCAGTCTCTGGACCGGGAACTCGCAGGTTTTGGCGCTGGCGGGCAAGGCCCAAACCACAATCGACCTAACCGTAGAGGGCAGGCCGCACATCCCCAGGCGATTCGTCACCCCAACCGCAGCCCTGCATGGCACCCAGATTCTGTATCCAATGGGACCAGTCCAGCAGGCAGGCGCAAAGCGGTGAGGTAAACCCAGGCCCGGCGAGGTACCGCATTGAGGGCAACCGTTCCCGAGAGGATTCAAGGCGCTAATCTTGTTCTCGGCTCCGCTCCCAACGATTCCTGCCGATGCCGGATTTGGCCTCGGTTCACCATAACGGCCCCGGCTGTGGGAAGATATTCTGTCGGCGGCCGGCGGCCGTGCCCGTCCGGGGCGGGCCGCCGCAGCGATAGATGCCCGCCAGTGACAATCGTACCGAGACCGGGTTGCTGGCCCGGACCTTCAGGTCGTTTCGGTATAGGAACTTCCGCTGGATGTGGTTCGGGGCCTTCACCTCGACCACGGGCTTCTTCGTAGCGCAGATAGCCGAGAGCTGGTACATCTACGAGCGCACTTCCTCCGAAGGCCTTCTGGGGCTCACCGCCTTCCTTAACGGCCTTCCGATCCTTCTGTTCTCCGTCGTTGGAGGGGTCTTGGCCGATCGCATGGACCGGCGCTATCTGCTAATCGGTTCTCAGGTCCTGCAGATGACCGCGTCGCTGGGTCTTGCAGTTGCATTCTGGGCTGAACGCATCGAGGTCTGGCACATTCTCGCCGCTGCGTTTTTGGCAGGTCTAGGCCAGGCCTTCGGGGGCCCCGCATATCAGGCACTCACGCCCTCGCTGGTGCCAAAGCGCCACCTGTCGAACGCCATCGCCCTTCTGTCGATCCAGTTCAACCTCGCGGGAACGCTAGGCCGGCCCATCGGCGGCGTCGTGTTCAAGTATCTCGGACCTGCGATTTGCTTCTTGGTGAATGCAGCGAGCTTTTTCGCCGTGATCGTGTCGCTGCTGCTGCTGCGGATTTCGCAGGCAACCGGCGGAACTCATCCCAACATGTTCCGCAGCCTTCTAGAGGGCCTTGGGGCCATACGGGCGAGCATCGTCCTGAAGTCTCTGATGGCGCTGGCGGTGGTGACCGCTTTCTGCGGCGTGCCGATCAACCTGTTGCTGCCAGTGTTCGCCAGCGACGTGTATGGTATGGACGCGAGTGGCTACGGCAGCGTTGGATCCGTATTGGGCGCGGGCGCGGTGATTGGGGCGCTGTGGGTCGCCAGCACGGGCAATGCACCCCGCAAAGGACGCAGGGCGCTTGTCATGCAGTCGCTGCTTGGGCTGTCCGTGGCAGGCTTCGCCATGGCCGGAACGCTATGGCTGGCTATGCCGCTGCTGCTCTTCGCGGGGGGCGCGATCCTAGCGGTGTTCACGATGGTCACGACGCTGGTCCAGCTCAACCTCGAAGAGGAGATGCGCGGACGCATCATGAGCGTTCACAATACCGCCTTCCGCGGCGTCATGCCGCTCAGCAACCTCAGCTGCGGCCTAGCAGCCGAGAAGTTCGGCGCGCGAACAGTGCTCGTCCTGAACGGTGCGGTCCTGGTCGCCGTCTCGATGCTCTACACTCTCACGCGGAACGCTGTTACAGGACTCTGATGTCTTAGGGGACGTAGGCGGAGCCCACGTGTCCGCTACAATTTGCCCCATGGCAGCGCGAGCAGTACCTGTGGACGAGCTTAGGGCCAGCCTTGGCAGCGAGATTGCCGTCAGCGAATGGTTCGAGATCGGCCAAGACCGCATTGACAGCTTCGCCGACACCACTGAGGACCACCAGTGGATTCACGTGGATACTGAGCGTGCCGCTACCGAGTCTCCCTTCAAGACCACCATTGGCCATGGGTTCCTGAGCTTGTCGATGCTCGCGCCCATCATGATGGGGACGATCCGGGTGGCGGGCGACTTCAGGCACGGCATCAACTACGGCCTCAACCGGGTGAGATTCCCGACGCCAGTTCCGGCCGGCAGCCGCATTCGAGGCCACATCTCCCTTAAGGAGCTCGACGAGCACCCTTGGGGAGTGCAGACGGTGTGGGGTGTAACCGTCGAGGTCGAGGACAATCCCAAGCCTTGCGTTGTCGCCGAGTGGGTAACCCGTTCCTATCGCTAGGGCAGGGTACTCGGCCGCTAGCGCTTCCAGCGCTCTAGACAGGGCTCAGGTCACGCATGTTCGGGCCGGCCTTGACATCGACTACCAGCGGGACGACCAGTTCGGCTACTGACTCCATCTCGTTCCTCAGCAGTTCCGACACTGTCGAGACTTCCTCGGAGGGGGCCTCGACCAAGAGAGAATCGTGGATCTGCAGCACAATCTTGGAGCGTAGCCGTGCTGCGGTCAGCGCGGCGCTGGTGGCGAGCATGGCTGCCTTGATAAGGTCTGCAGCACTGCCCTGGATGGGAGAGTTGACCGCGATGCGCTGAGCGAAGCTCCTGGCAGTGTGGTTTCGGCTGTTCAGGTTCGGGACGGGCCTACGCCGCCCAAAGAGCGTTTCGCTGTAGCCGGTCTTGCGGGTCCGCTCGACCACGGACTCTGTGAATTCCTTAACACCGGTGTAGCGCGCAAAGTAACGTGCGATGTAGTCCTTGGCGGCCTTTTGGGGAATCTGGAGCTGGCGCGCAAGCCCGAAGGCGCTCAGCCCGTAGATGATCCCGAAATTCACCGCCTTTGCTCGGGACCGTTCGTCTGGCCCGACGGCTGATGGCGGGATTCCGAGTACTTCCGACGCAGTGCGGCGGTGCAGGTCGTCCCCGTTCTGGAACGCTTCCACGAGCGTCGGGTCCCGCGAGAGGTGCGCCAACACGCGCAGCTCGACTTGTGAGTAGTCGGCGGAGACGAACGCCGAACCAGGAGCCGCGACAAACGCGCAGCGGATTTCGCGCCCAAGAGCAGTTCTCGTCGGGAGGTTCTGCAGGTTTGGGTTCTTGGAGGACAGGCGGCCCGTGGCGGATCCCGTCTGGTCGAATGTTGTGTGCAGACGATTGTCGGCGTCGGCCATGCCAGGAAGGGCGTCGACATAGGTGTTCTTCAGCTTCGTTCGTTTCCGCCACTCGAGGACGAGCCCGGGGATCGGGTGCTTTGTCTTCAGCCTCTCAAGGACATCGGACGCTGTCGATGGGGCCTTGGACTTTCCCCGCTTCTGCGGCGTAGGAAGCCCCAATTCCTGATACAGCACTTCTCCCAGCTGTTTCGGCGACCCGATCTTGAATTCCCGACCGGCGAGGTCGAAGACTTCCGATTGCAGTTGCTCGATGCCGTCGGCCAGTCGAGCAGACAAGTTCGAGAGGGCCGCTGGATCGATCTGGATCCCGGTGGCTTCCATGGACGCCAGTACTGGGGCAAGCGGCAGTTCGATGTCTTGGTAGACCGTTCGGAGCCCTAGGCGGTCCATCTCGCCGTGCAAGGAGTCTCGGAGCGCCCTCGTGGCGGCGGCCGTGTCTCCAGCCCCTTCGGGTGCGGCCGTGCCCAGCCTCCTTTGCATAGCCTTGGGGAGCGAATAGTCCGTGCGGCTGGAATCGGCGAGGAAGGCCATCAGCATCGTGTCGTCAGCGGCCCGGCGGAGGGAGATGCCTTCCTCGGCCAACGCATGTATTGCGGCCTTGCAGTCGTGCACCCAAATCTCTCTCTCCCCAGCTTCGAACAGCTCCCTGCATTCCTCCGCGAGCATCGGGGGAACTCGCACCGCCGTGTCCTTCGAAGCGGAGAGGCCAACCTCGATTCCGCCGCTGTCGCTGCCGCTCTGCTGGACGGAACGCACTGCGACTGCCAGCGGCCCGGCACTAGATGCGAGCCACTTCCGGATCTGGTCGGCTGAAGTCAATTCCCTCACGGTCGCGGGTGTGCTGGCGGACGGCGTCGGTCGCAGCTTGTTTGCCAAGCTGACGAACTCAAGCTCCCGGTAGCATTCCAGGAGGGCGTCGCGGTCGTGAGGCCTTCGCTTCGCGGTCCGTAGGTCGAGGGTGACCTTTCCCGAAGTGTCTAGCGTTGCCAGCCGCTTGCTCAGGCGGATTTGGTCGGCGTGGTTGAGCAGGCTCTCGCGATAGGATTTCCGTCGCACTTCGATCGCATGGTCGATGATCTCCTCCACCGTCCCGTACTTGGCGATGAGCTTGCGGGCACCTATCTTTCCGATCCCGGGCGCACCCGGAATGTTATCGACTGGGTCTCCCATCAGCGCGAGGAAGTCTGTGACGTGCTCGGGCTTTACACCCAATCGTCGTTCCACGCCGGAGGCGTCGTACTCGACTCGCTTGCGGTCGTCCAGCAAGGACACCGTGTCGCCCACGACCTGCATCAGGTCCTTGTCCATGCTCACGACGCAGACAGCGATCCCGCTCTGCACCGCTTGGTGCGCCAAGAGGGCGATCGTGTCGTCCGCCTCGTAGCCGTCCTCAGAGACGATTGCGATGTTGAGCGCTCCCAAGAGGCGCTTGATGTAGGGAAGCTGGGTCCGCAGGTCTTCCGGGAACTCATCCCGGTTGGCCTTGTACTCGGGGAACTCGCGCTCGCGGAACGTGGGGCCGGCCCCTTCCCAGACCGCAATGATGTGTGTCGGATCGTAGTCCTTGAGCATCCGTTGGAGCGAATTGTGGAATACGTACGCAGCCTCCGTCGGAATGCCGCCAGATGTACGCATTCCCGACACGGCGGTCCGGGCGCGACCGTGGTAGGCCCGGAAGATCAGGCCAAATGTATCCAGTAGGAACAGTCGCGGCTTGGCAGCGCCCATGAGCGATTCAGTGTAAGCGATAGCGGATCCGGCCGGGCGGGAGGGCGGTTTGGAACGTCGCGCGCGCTACTTCGACCGATCAGTGCCATACTAGGAAAACCCGCCGCTTGGGGGCGCTCATGATCAAGCCGACCGAGAAAATCTGGCACAACGGAAGGTTAATTCCTTGGGATGAGGCCAAGGTGCACGTACTTGCGCACGCGCTGCACTACGGCACGAGTGTGTTCGAGGGCATCCGCTGCTACGACACCAGGAACGGACCCGCGATGTTTCGGCTGCGGGAGCACGTCCGGCGGATGTTCGAATCCGCCAAGATCTACAGGTTCGGGGATATTGGGTTTACTCAAGAGGAGTTTGCGCAGGCCTGCGTTGATGTCTCAGTAGTCAACGGGATGTCGTCCTGCTACGTGAGGCCGATCGTGTTTCGCGGCTACGGCGACGTGGGCGTGCGTTCCCTCAATAACCCCATCGAGTGCTACATCGCATGCTGGGAGTGGGGCCGCTACCTCGGCGCGGAGGCGCTCGAGCAGGGCGTGGACGTCTGTGTTTCCTCGTGGACGAGGATCGCTCCGAACACGCTCCCTGCCATCGCAAAGGTTGCCGCGAACTACATGAATTCGCAGCTGATTCTGATGGAGGCCAACCAGCACGGCTATACCGAGGGCATCGCTCTTGACACGCAGGGCTATGTTTCTGAGGGCAGTGGGGAGAATGTGTTCCTGATCCGGGACGGGATCATCTACACGCCCCCGCTGGGGACCTCCGTGCTCCCGGGCATCACGCGAGATGCCATCATTTGCATCGCGGGCGAACTCGGCTATCCGCTGAGGGAGCAGGCGATCCCGCGCGAGTGGCTGTACATCGCCGACGAGCTCTTCTTCACTGGTACAGCGGCCGAGGTGACTCCGATCCGGTCAGTGGACAGGATTGCTGTCGGGGCAGGTCGCCGAGGCCCGATCACCGAGCACTTGCAGTCGGAGTTCTTGGCGATCACCTCCGGAGATGCGGCCGATCGCTTCGGGTGGCTGTCCTACTTGCCCACACCGGCCGCGGCTGTCGCCTAGCAGGCGGGATCGCCACTTGCTCGCAGACTCTGGTGGCACTCGACCGTTGTCGGGCGTTCCTGACGGAGGCCTGGCTTCGTGGGAACGGCCGGGTGGCGTACCGCCAACCGGCAACGAGGGCCAGCTGCCCCGTATCGAAGACGGTCCGCTGCGGGGCCCGCCCAATCGTCCGGTACCCGCTCAACGGCCATGGCTCAACCTCTTGCTGTTCGTGGCCACCGTGGCCACGACGAGCCTGTTCGTATCGCCCGTCTACTCGGCGTGCGTGATGGCGATTCTCACGGCGCACGAGTTCGGGCACTACTTGGCCGCCCGGTACCACGGCGTTCCCGCCTCGCTTCCATACTTCATTCCGGCACCGTTCTTGTTCGGAACGATGGGTGCCTTGATCCGCATGTCCCCATTGATCCCCAACCGTAGGGCTTTGTTCGATATCGGGGCCGCAGGCCCGCTCGCTGGCGTCGTGCTGGCAATCCCGATCACCCTCATTGGCGTGATTCTCTCAGAGCGCGTGCCACAGGATCCCGCCATGCCCGGCATCCTGCTGGGGGATCCGCTGCTGTTCAAGTTCTTTGAGCGGCTGGTGTTTGGTACCGGAGACGAAGGCATGGTCCTGATGCTGCACGATGTGGGCTTTGCGGGCTGGGTTGGCTTGTTCGTCACGGCGCTGAACCTGATTCCGATCGGGCAACTGGACGGCGGCCACGTGGCCTACTCCGTCTTCGGCCGGCACAGCGTCCGTGTGGCGTGGGTCGCTTTCGCCTCGCTACTGGCCTTCAGCATCGCCAACGGGGCTCAGTACGCGCTGCTGCTGGTGCTTCTCTTCCTGACCGGGATCCGTCACCGCCCCACGCTGCAGGACTCGCTGCCGATCGGGGCCGCCCGAGTCCGGGCCGCGATCGTGCTTCTGATCGTGTTTGTGCTCTGCTTCATCCCGATTCCTATCGTGATTCCGGGCTGAGCGGCTGGAAATGTGCGGTCAGGGCACTGTGGCAACAGCTTTGCCACAGACCTGTCGGTTGGCGAGGGCGCGAATCCCTTGGGGAACGTCCTCGAATCCAAAGGTCGCTCCGACCGGGGGATCGATCTTCCCCGTCGCGAACAACTCCATCAGCTTGGAGTGCAGCGACTCCATGTAGCCGGGATTCTCGTCGCAGTGGCGCCCCCAGAAGACACCCACCAGCGACATGTTCTTCAGCAGGGCACGGTTGGCCGGCAGGGAAGGAATCCGGCCGCTCGCGAAACCCACCACTAGCAGTCGACCCTCCGGCGCGATAACCTTGGTCGAGAGGTCAAAGACGTCTCCGCCGACCGGATCGTAGATCACATCGGCGCCAAACTTGCCAGCGGTCCGTTTCACGTCGTCGATCCAGCCCGCATCGCCGTACCCGAGAACGCGGTCGGCGCCTTGCTGACGGCAGAACTCAAGCTTCTCGGCACTGCCGGCTGTCGCGATGATGCGGGCTCCCATGGCCTTGCCGAGCTGGATGGCTGCTGTTCCCACGCCGCTGGCGCCGGCGTGCACCAGCAGCCACTCGCCGCGCTGCAGTTTCGCGCGGTGCTCAAGCGCGAACAGGGAGGTCTGGAAGACCACTTCCATGGCAGCTGCCGTCTCGAACGACATTTCATCCGGAATCGCGAACACCCGTGAGGCATGGACCTTCGTGATCTCTGCGAACCCCCCTCCCCGCGTGAGCGAGGCCACTCGCTGGCCCTTGTGAAGGCCTTGG
>JAJDWM010000351.1 GCA_022825595.1 Bryobacterales bacterium
TCGACCAGGATGCTGGCGAGCTCGGGATCGATCAGGAGTTCGAAAACAGCGATACCCAGAAGGACCGGCAGGAAGCCGACCATGATTGTCCACTCAGAGTGCCTGCCGATCCGCCCCATACCCGAGCGTCGCGGGACTGACGCGAGCCCTAGGGCGCGAATCGAGTCGCTATGCGAGAAGCGAGAGCATATCACGGCCAAGTCTTCCCATCGGTTTGCATGCGACGGCGACTGGAGTCTCCGAACAGGATCCGGAGTTCCGAGGCCTGCACCCGTCTTGGTGGTCCCGCCCTCCTTGTCCGCTTCGTTCTCGTCCAAAGGCCCCTTCGATCCATCGGCTTCCGGCTGGAGCGACAACCAAGCTGGCGCCCCGGCGGCTCCGCCGCCACCCACGTCGCACTTCACCCGACAGCCCTCCCAGTTCCTCGGGCTGACAGAACACGTCGGCCAGCGCCCCGTAGGTGCCATGCCGCGCAGTGCGGTCAGCCAGCAGCCGCTGCAATAAGTGCGCCCGCGCCCCAGCCGGTGGTGGCGGGAACGCTCCGACGCACGCAAGACCCACTGAGGCAACCCTGGGGCACGGCACGTGCATGAAGCACGCTACCCGACATGAGCTTACGGGCTGACCAAAGACTCATTGTCCCGAGAGAGGTCGTGGCTACTTTGGAGGGCTTGCTTCGAGGATCATCGCCTCTGGCGGCCGCGGCAAGACAGTGCGCACATCTGCTACTCGCTAGAGATCGCCCTAAAGAATCACGCGGAACGGACGCCGGTGACGAACGGTCCCACTACTGGGAAACGACGCAGCGGAACTCCACCGACCCCTCCGGGCCGGCGGGGAATCGAGGTGCAGCCCCGAGATCCCGACCGCTGCGGGCAAGCAAGACTCGGTCAGATCTCTCGAAGGAACTGAGCATCGTACAGTGGCCAAGTCTCGATCACTCCGCCGTCCTTGCCGCCTCGGCTGCCCACGAGCTTGACGGCTCGGCGGGGGCTGTATCTATGGATGAACGACCGCAAGCTGCGGGCTCGAGTGCGAGCGCCGCTCTTGACCTCAACGGGAATGATCTCACCGTCTTGGCAGCGATGGAGGAACTCGATCTCGGCTTGTGCCTGCTGCCACCCGAATGTGGGATAAGCTACCCGGACGCCGAGTTCGTTCTGAACAAAGTTCTCGGCAATGAACCCCTTGTAGGAGACGCCCTGTGACCGCTGGTCCTCGTAGGTCAGGCCTGCTGCGTGGCCGAGCAGCCCTGTGTCAAAAAAATATAGCCTGAACATGTTGTGCCGCACGTGGGCCATCAGAGGCGCACGCGGACTCCCCTTGACGGGATAGCACTTCCTAACCAGCTTGGCGGAGTGAAGCCACTCAATCGGTCCCGCGAGGTCTCGGTAGCCCCTCTTGCGCGGAATTACGCCCTTGAACCGGAATCTGCGGACCGAGCCGTCCTGATCTCGGGCGAGTTGCCTCGGGACGTTTCGCCAAACGGCGTCGATGTGCTGGGCGTGCAGCTTGCCGGCGTATTTTCCGAAGTCCCGAGCGAATCCCCTCAGAAGGTCCCGATGGATCGAAGTGACGGTCTGCACTCGCTCGCGGAGTCGGGAGCTCCGGTCCATCCACCCCTGAACAGCGGCAGGCATGCCCCCCACGAAATAGTGGTCCAGCAGGGCAGACCACAAGTGGCCGTGCTCAATGCGTCCTCGGGACCGCCCACGGTACGCTTGCAACAGCCGTGGATTCTCGTGCCCCATCAGGAACTCCTCGAAACCAAGCGGGAACAGTTCCAGGGAGTGGACACTTCCGACCGGGAAGGACTGCAGCAGGCCGATGTTCGAGCCGGAGGCACAGACGTAGGCTCCAGACAGGTCCTGGTCGAAGTACTTGAGAGAATCGAGCGCCCGCTGGCAATCACCCACCTCGTCGAAGAAGATCAGATCGCGCTCGAGGTCGACTGAGGAATCTACCGCTAGCTCGATCTTCTCGACGATCTCCCGCGGATCAAGGCTGTCCGCGAAGAGCGCGCACAGGCCGGGCTCGCGACGGAAGTCCAAGCTGTGCACCTTCCGAAAGCTGGCGGGCCCGAACAGTCGCTCAACTAGAAAGGTCTTGCCTACTTGCCGGGCTCCGTCAATCAGCACGGGCTTCCGGCAGGTCTTCTGCTTCCACCGGAGCAGGTCGTCTAGAAGTAGTCGGTTGAGCATGGGACGCGGCGCGTGTGCCCATTTGCAATATTGACTGCTGAGACGATCATACTCGCCATTTCTGAAGTTTTACCAAGATAAAAATACCAAATGGGCGAATTATACAAAGATAACAATCGGGTCGGGCGAGTTCTGGCCTGTCCCACAACGAACTCGGACTGGCCTGATCGAGATAGTGCCGGATACTTGCGGGCCGCTCAATGCCGTCGGCACGACTCATCTGGCCAGCCAGCGATCTCTCAGTCTGATTTCGGCGGCAGCCCGTGGCGATCCGCCTAGCCGGGCTCGGAAGGGTTCTGTTTCGCTCGGCGTGCACCGATCAATGAACGACGACACGAGAGCCGATAGGCCTCGCGCCAAAAGAGTCGGATCCAACGCAGCCTAGCCATACAACACCATGCATGCCAGCTCGGCCTGGCCGCATCGCGGGGGTCGGCATCGGGCGAATCACAACTAGGGCAGCGATCCGTCAAGTGCCCATCAGTCAAATCCCGTCGTTCAAGGCCACCCGAGGGTCGAGGTGGCCGAGCCAACTATCCAGACTGGCGTCGCTCAGCACCTCGGCACCGTGGCTGAGCAGATCCTTGGCCCACCGGATGCCGATCCTGTCAAACGACTCAAGCAATGAGAGCTTGCGACCGAGGCGGATGGCCTCCCACGCCAAGTGCTCCGTGCCACTCCTGCTGCCAGCGTGGACAATGACTGCCGCATCGGAGATCAGGGCGATGGTCCGGTTGCGCATCGGGAAGTTCCAGCGACGGACCGGAGTGCCTGTCCGAAACTGGGACACCAAGGCGTCTTTCTCGCCGATCTTGCGCTGAAGGCTCCGGTTCTGTGGCGGATATGCGACGTCTATAGGCGTCCCGAGGACTGCAATCGTACGCCCGCCTTCTTCTATCGCCGTCCGGTGCGCAATCGTGTCGACTCCGGCTGCGAGGCCACTTACGACCGTCACCCTCTCCTTCAGGAGAGCACGGACAAGCTTGCGGGTCCGCCGGAGAAAGTCGATGGGTGCTTTCCGCGAGCCGACGACCGCGACCCGTCTCCCCGACCTGAGCAGGCCAGCCTCCCCGACTACGTAGAGCGCGTCTGGAGCAAACTTCCGCTCAATCGCGGTAAGTGGGCCTAACAGATCGTCAACAGCCCAGGCTCGGGGTCCGCTGCGATCGCAACTCCGTTCAAAGGACGAATCGAGTGCCACTTGTGGGACGAGTGTAGCGACAACAGCACCAGCTTGATCGCAGCTCGCCGCCGACCTCTCCGGGGAGAACGGCCCCATGGCTCAGTTTCCTCAGGTCTGCGAGCGCTGGATGGTGCTGCTCCATACGGGACTTGCGAACAAGCCGCAGCAAGCAGGCGCAGAAGCGGCAAGCCAACGAGGGCGTGATTGAGGCATGTGCCGAGACCGCAGTCGATTCCAGCCCGAGGCGAGGGTGCTAGACGTGGTTCCAACTGAAGTACCATCCCCGAATCCGCCCCACGCTACCGTCACAGGGCCTTCAGCGCTCCTGGATGTGTCCTGTCTCGAAGCGTGCCCCGGTCTTGTGTGCCGGAAGTCTTGCGGCGACCCGAAGTGAAGGAGGCTGGTCAGCGAACGACCAGCCGTGGCAGGAGTGTTCTTGTGAGCCACAGGACGGTGGCCGGAATTAGCCATTTCGGCCGCGACCCAGCTGGCCCAGTCCCATGAGGGCACGTCAGCAGGCTTCGCCGGGTGGAAGGCCACAAGCCACTGTCGCAACATGCCGTCCGAGCAATAGAATCAGGGGCGTCGGGAAACGAAGAGGATTGTCGCAAGACGTGAAGACGCGGCTGCCCATTGGTATCCAAACGTTCCGAAAGGTGCGGGAGGGCAACCTGCACTACGTGGACAAGACCGGCTTCGCCATGAGCCTAGCCAGGGAAGGCACTCACTACTTGCTCTCCCGTCCGCGGCGCTTCGGCAAGAGCTTGTTCGTGGACACGCTGAAGGATTTGTTCGAGGGCAATCGCGATTTGTTCGAAGGGCTAGAGGCCTACCGTCGCTGGAACTGGTCCGTGCGCCACCCTGTAGTGCGACTCGAGTTCGGGCGAGGGAACTACGCAGAACCTGACCATCTCCAAGTAGACCTGATGGCACAGATGGACAGCATCGAACGAGTGGCAGGTGTGAAATCTCGGTACGACACAGGGCCGCAGCGGCTCGCCGATCTGCTGGAGACCCTGCACAGCAAGAGCGGGCAGCGGGCCGTCGTACTAGTGGATGAGTACGACAAGCCGATCTTGGACGCTCTGCACCAGCCGGACATGGCGCGGGCCAACCGCGACTATCTTCGGGGGCTATACTCCGTGATCAAGTCGTGCGACGCGCATGTGGGGTTCTGCTTTCTTGCGGGTGTGAGCAAGTTCTCCAAGGTGAGCTTGTTCTCAGGACTGAACAACGTGGTCGATATCACGCTGGAGCCGGAATACTCGTCGATCTGCGGCTACGCGGAGCGCGATCTAGACAGTGTCTTCGCCGAGGAGCTAGCCGGACTCGACCGACAGCGGATCCGCGAGTGGTACAACGGCTACAGCTGGGGCGGAGAGGAACGCATTTACAACCCCTTCGATGTCTTGCTGATGTTGCGCAAGCGAACGTTGGGGGCGTGGTGGTTTGAGACGGGAACGCCGACGTTTCTGATCAACCTCTTGGCCGAGACCGGGGTTCCGTGGCACCGCCTCGACGGACTGCGGGCTTCCGAAGCACTGCTCTCAACCTTCGACGTGGGAAGGATCGCGCCAGAAGCCCTGCTGTTCCAGACAGGCTACCTCACGGTGGTGGACAGCGAATCACGGAGCGGGCGGTTGCGGTACCGGTTGGGCTTCCCAAACCGGGAAGTGCGGGAGAGCCTGAACCGGGCACTGCTCGACGACCTCCTCGGATCCGGGTTCGAGCGGGAGGAGCAGGAGACGCGCCTGCTCGAAGTCCTAGAAGAAGCTGACTTTGACGGAATGCGAGACCTGCTTCGGTCGCTGCTGGCAGGAATTCCACACCAGTGGCACGGGCGAAACCCGATGGGGGGCTACGAGGGCTGGTACGCGAGCGTGCTGTACGCGCACTTCGCTGCCACAGGCGCGGAGGTAAGGGCGGAAGAGAGCGGTAGCGTGGGCCGGGCCGACCTGTCCGTGCGGGCCTTTGGCCAGGTGTATGTGTTCGAGTTCAAGATGCAGGGGCGGGGGGGCGCCCTGGCCGCACTGGCCCAGCTGAAGGCTCGCGGCTACGCGGAAAGGTACCGGAGCTTGGGGGAGCCGGTCCACTTGGTAGGCGGGGAGTTCACTTCCAAGACACGGAACGTCACAGAGTTTGAGACTGAGACGATCTGAGGAAAGAGCGTCAGCGAGCTCCAGTGCATTCGGCGAACCCGATTTTGACCATGGGAGGCTCGTTTTCCCGACTGAGGGGAAAACGACGGGCGTAGAAGGCCGTCAAGCCCCCCGGCGCCTGTGAATGGTTCTGGGGCGCTTCGTGCGCGCTTCCGAGCACCTGCGCGATCCTGGTCACGCCTGCCATGGGGCGGGTGTAGTGTGGCGGTCCTAATGTGAGCTCAGCCAATTCAGCGCAGTTCTAGGTTCAGGGCGGTGTGCGAATGAGCGGCTTCGCCAGTGGGTGTCGAAGGTCGCCGCGTTTGTTCCCAGTTGCGCCCGCAAGCCGCTCAGCGAGAAAGTCCGGGCCAAGCCCTCGCTGGGGCTACCGCCCGCGCTGCGGGCGTAGAGCTCGCAGGTGCCGACCAACGCCAGCCCGGTCACGGTCACGTGATCCAAAGACCGCAGACCCTGCACCGCCCTTGTAAGCCGCGGCTTCGCCTCGTCCACCGCTAACAGCCGGCAGGTGCCTTGTAGCCGCCCCTCCAAGTCTTCCTTGTGCAGGACTCCGGACGCCAGGGTGCTGGAACTGGAGCCGACCACCCGCTCCGCCCCGGCCACGCTCGAGTCCCAGGCTCTGCTGGCCCTAAGTGCCTAGCGGCTACCGCAAGCGCCAGCCGACCGATCATCGCCAGATCGGGACGGACCTAGACAACTTGGTGCACAGGCCACAGGAGTGACGCTGTCCCCGCCTCTGACCTCTGACTAATCGCCCGAGCCGCTGCCGCAACCGTGAGCAGATTCGGCCGGGTGGCCCCAAGCCGGGCCAGGCTGGCTTCAGCCGAGAAAGCGCAGGAGAGTGATGAGCAGGGCCAACAGGGTGAACCCGAGGCCCACCATCCAGCGGAGCGAGACAAACTGGGCGGTCTGGGCGTCGATCTTGGTGTTTTGAGCCTCGAGCCTGGAGTTCTGCGCGTCGAGCCTGGAGTTCTGCGCGTCGAGCTTGGACTCGAAGCGGTCGCCCTGCGCGTCGAGCTTGGACTCGAAGCGGGCGATGAGATTGGCTGCGGCCATGTTCCCGACCTCCTGAGTGAAAGTATAGGCACTCCCCGGCTCCATCTTCAAGCCCAAGAGCAGGTCGAACAGGCGCTTGGAGTCCGGCTGCGGCGGTGGGGAATCGGGCATCAGGGTCTCCTCTCTACCGGCGAAGCAACATGCGCAGTCACGGCGTCGCACTCGAATGGGACGCTGGCGATTCGGCCAGCGGCGCTAAGGCAGTCTGGCCAGCCAAGTTGCGGACTTCCTCGAGGGCATTGTAAGCCCCCCGCGAGGGCCCCGTCGGCGGAGGTGGCTCGAAGAGGGCCGCGCTGCGGTGATCCTCGGCAATCCGCTCGCAGGCCTCGAGGACCTCAGGCTTGTCCATGGCCGTCGTCCCGCTTCATGAGGCGGCTGCTGGGCCAAGACCGGCCCAATCGAAGCGAAGACGGGCTCCGCTTTCGTTCCAAGCGGAAGAACTACAACCACCTGGTCAGACCCGGACCACACCGATGTGGCTTGTCATCCTTGAACTCCCGCCCAACGATTCGGAGTGGCTGGATCGCTCACCCGACGGCCTTATCGTGAGGAAGTGTGGGTGGTGGTGTTCGCCGAACGGCCCGGACCGATTGGATGCCGGACTAGGGCCCCATAGATGCCTTCGTCTCAGCGCGTCAGTGGCTCGGGGCTCGCACCGCTGTTCGCACATGTCCGGGAGGCGTCAGCATGAACGGATTGACGAACGAGATTACGCTGGCCAGGACTGTCGCCCTTCGCGCCGTCCATGCCTATCTCTGCAACAACGGATGGATTCGTGCCGACGATTCAGACC
>JAJDWM010000517.1 GCA_022825595.1 Bryobacterales bacterium
GGAAGATCTCACCAATCGAGATATGCACGAACCCGTAGCGCTTGGACAGCAGCTGGGCCTGTGTGCCCTTGCCCGAGCCTTGCGGCCCGATCATGATGTACTTGTTCATCAGGGGAAGTTCGCCGGACGATCCGTCCGCGCGTCGGCGCCGGAAGAGCCGATATCGCTATCGTAGTTGAATCCAGCGCGAGCGCCATCGGGCCTCCCCGGGAAGGCTGGGGGCGTGACGGCAGGGGACATTCCGCCCTGACGGGCCGACCGCAACGCCGTGCGCTCAGGGACAGATGTCCGCACTGAGGAATCGGGTGATTGCCGTAACCGGTGCGGCTAAGCGCATCGGCCGCAGCATCGCCGTCGAGCTCGCCAATCGTGGCGCAAGTGTCGCCGTGCACTACCACGAATCTCGGCGAGAAGCCGTCGACACCGCCAAAGAGTGTTCGGGGCAGGCGTTTCGAGCGAATCTGGCGAGTGTGGACCAGATTCGGCACCTGTTCGAAGAGATCAGGTCAACCTATGGTCGGCTCGACGGCTTGGTGAACAACGCAGCTGTCTTCCGCCGGACTGATCCGCTGAAGGTGACGGAGTCCGATTGGGACCTGATCCACGACGTCAACGTCAAGGCCGTCTTCTTCTGCTGCCAGCAGGCAGCAAAGATCATGAAACGCCAAGGCCGTGGCCGGATCGTTAACATCACCTCGCTTGGTGGGATCCGACCGTGGGCGAAGCACGTACCGTACTGCGCATCGAAGGCTGGCGCCATCATGCTGACAAGATCGCTCGCCAAGGCCTTAGCTCCTTACGTCAGCGTGAATGCGGTCGCTCCCGGCGTCATCCATTTCGGCGACGACTTGCCGCCGGACATCGCCCATCTTGTTCGGATCACGCCGCAGCGCCGACATGGTACAGGAGAGGACGTGGCGCGAGTTGTCCGGATGCTGCTCGAGGGCCCCTCATTCGTGACCGGCCAGATCATCGCCGTCGACGGCGGCCTGTCTCTGAAGTGACCCGTCGCGGCTTCCCATTGCTGCATGAGTGCGCGACGCCCAGCAGGGCCGCGGGGCCGCTATTGGGGCCGTGGAGCACCACATCCGCGGCCAAGTCACGGGTATGGAGAGGGGCACGTGGACGACCGGAGAGAAAGCCCAGTGCACCCTCAAGGTGGCGGTCCGCTACCACAAGCTCGTCGTCGAGGAGACCATGCACCAGATCGACGCCGAGAACGTGGGGCACATAATCAACGGCTTCGACAAACTCGCGGAGATGCGCGCGGCGCTGGGCCTCTAGGCAGGCACTCGCCAGGACCGAGGAACGCCAACCATGACTCTCGAAGATCTGCCCCGGGACGGCAATGGCGACATGACCGCCGAGAAGGTCCCGTTCCCGATCGAGATCGATCTGCTGCGGCCGGCCACCACCGACACGAGGAAGATGCGCTCGGTCGCGCTGCGGGAGCCCGCCGCGGGCGATCTCGAGCCCTGCTACCAGCACGCCGCCAAGGCGACGCGCATGGTGCACCTGCAATCGGATCTCGCGGAGCTGGCACCTGACAAGGTGCGCTGTCTGAAGGACCTCGACTTCCGGCCCGTCTCGGAGGTGGCCGCCGCATTCTTGTAGCGCCCCGGAGCCTCCGCGGGACGATGCTCGCCGTGGCAGTCGCTACCGGATGGGGCGTTTCGGAGTTCGGGCGGCTGCGGCTGGACCAGCTGCTCGAGTACGGGGAGCTAGTGGCCGTCGCGGTCCGGGTACGTCAGCCCGGCCGCGCGCCGTAATAGCATCCAGGCCAGCATGCCCGCCGCCACGATGCCGCCCCACAGCAGGAAGTCTGCGGGATCGGCGATGAGCCAAACGAGCGCGACCAGAAGCCAGAACGCCGTTCTGACGCCGCGGTTCCCGACGGCTCAGGCCACAAGCCCCTCGAGCACGCCCCCCACGATAATGTCGAGCACGAAGGGAGTTTAGCCGAGAATGCCGAACCTGAAGGTTGGGATCGCTCTGCAGGCACTCGACCGGGCGACCGCGCCCCTGAAAGGCTTGAGAACGGCGCTGGCCAAGCTGGGCGGCCAAGCCGGGGCCGCGGGGAAGAGAGCATCGCCTAGTGAATTGATTGGTGGTCAAGCCGATCGGTCAAGCCCCCTTGCCACCATAGGTACCCGCACCGTTGAGGCCATGCCCATCTGAAACGGATGATACTGTCACGAAGTGCTATTAGGTGGCATTCACGGAGGTGCAATCTTGAGCAGGAGTCGACTCGTGCAGACCCGGGTAGATGGGGCGATCAGGGACGAGGCCGCCGCAGTGCCCACTGCGATGGGCTTGCCAGTGTCCGATGCAGTGCGCTTGCCGCTCACTCAAGTGGCGCGAGAGAAAGCGCTACCGTTTGCCTCCCGGATTCCGAATCAGACCACCGTCCGAGCCATGAAGGAAGCCCGAGAGGGTGATCTCCACCAGGTTTGCACCGTCCAAGCGCTGATGGACGATCTGCACGCGAAGGATTGAGAGAACGGGCCAATTCAAGCGCGACTATAGAAGAGAGGCCCGAGGACGACACGGAACAACCTAGACAGTGAACTTCGGGCAACACTGGCTAAGCTAGCAACCAATCGGAGCTGAAGGAGAGGCCGAGAGCCAGTGAGACAGGGGTGCCGGAGGAGAGTTTGGCACTGATTTCGGGGGGCTGGACAGGTGTCCGGTCCGTGTATCCGGGGACTGGGCCGGAGATGTTTCAGTAGTCCCCACGAGGGGCCTTGACCGGGACACAGGGTCTGTCCGGCGCTGCGGGCGGCGTCGCCGACTTGACTGTCGCACCCGGTCCGCCCTCCCGGGCGGTGCGCAATGCCGCTGGCGTCAGCCGACGACGAACTCGTCGACGAGGCTCAGTTTGGTGCCCGAGTAGACCGCGCGGGTCGCGTTCGATTCTGCCATCAGCGGCTTGAGGGCCTCGTCAAGGCAGCTGCGCGACCCGTGCAGCAGGCCCACCCTCAGGATGTCTGCCCGATGGTCCGGGACCAGGCTGGCCTCGCTGGCGAACAGCCTGTGGCGCACCACCTCGTGCGCGGTCTCCAGCTTCGACATGTGCGGGGCCAGCTGCCTCGCCAGCTCCAGCTCGGCGCGGTAGGCCAGCATGCGCAGCGGGTCCATCAGGTAGCGCATGGGCCTGGCCGAGACCTGATAGCGCAGACCTTGCGGCAGATCGCCGGCCTGCACATGGCGCGGCGTCTTCTTCGAGCAGTCCTCGGAGCCGTTGAGCGCATCGTGCAGCTGTTCGTTGTCAGTTCCCGGAACGGGGCCAATCATAGTGCGCTTTGCCCGCTGCAGGATCCACGGGCCCGGGCGGAAGCGTCTGCTGCCATGCCAGCACTTGACGGGACAGGCGCCCGACAATTTCCGGCTCTTGGGAGCTGAGATTGTCCATCTCGCTCGGGTCGCTGGGGATGTCGTAGAGCTCCAGACGGCTGCGGTCCGGATTCATTAGGAGCTTCCACCGGCCGCTTCGAATCGCGAGCATCGGACTCTTGTCCAAGACGTGCCCGTAGACGGGAAAGCGGTTCTCCCACATCAGCGCGCGAGAGCGCGAGACGGGCTCTCCACGGAAGGACTTGGAGAGGTCTTCGCCTCTGACTCCGGCAGGGTACTCAATCCCAGCGAGCCTGCAGACCGTCGGGAGCCAGTCCACGCCCGAGAACACAGTCCTCGAGTCCACTGCGCCTGCGGGCGCGTGCCCCTTCCATCGAACGATGAAGGGCTCCCTGATCCCACCTTCGTAGAGACTGCGCTTCAATCCGCGAAACGGTCCCGAGGAGGAAGCATTGCCGTAGTGAGAGACGAAGGGAATGAGCCCTGACTCGGGGCCGTTGTCGCTGGAAAACACAACCACCGTGTTCTCGCTGAGGCCCAGCTCGTCCAGTCGGTTCAGTAACCGGCCCACCTGCGTGTCGATATAGGTCAGGACCGAGTACCAGACTTGGAGCGAACCGTAGTTGCCGCCCCAACGGGGATTCAGGTCGTCGTATTCCGCGAGCATCTCGTCGGTCGGGTGCAGTGGCGAATGAGGGTCGTAGAGCCAAGCGTTGATGTAGAAAGGAAGGTTCCTGTTCCGCTCTATGAAGTCGATGGTCTTGTCAACGATCTGAGCACTGGACGTGACAC
>JAJDWM010000211.1 GCA_022825595.1 Bryobacterales bacterium
CGGAAGCCGGACGTCATCGCCAGCCACACCACCCACGTGCGGATGTCGCGCGGCGGCGCGCGGTCCCGCGCACTCGGCCGCCACAGCCCGAGCGCCTGCACCGTGATCTCCTCCCAGGTCAACAATTCGTCCACCGGCGTGTGCGGCACGTCGCGCGCGTAGCGCGCCAGCAGAGGAGACCTGCCAGGCCGTGACGGCGTCGAACACCAGGCACTTGCTTAGCGCTGCGGCCGTGCGCAGGCGGCGGTCCTCGATGCGCGCGCCGCTCTTGAGCACGTTGAGAACTGGGCTGGCTATGGTTTGGCAGAGCCTTTGCTCTGCGGTAACTGCACCGTCTGCGGCACCTCAGGCATTGCGCACGAGAGAGGATGCACATCCTACGGGCATCTGAGGCCTGCACTTTGCTCTGTGCACGCCTTCGCGAGCAGTCTGGCCAGGCTCAACGTTCACGTCCAGGCAAGCGCATTCCCCAAGAAAGTTCAGCCTGTCGGCTCGGGCCATGAGGGTCGACGTCTTGCCCGTCTAGCGGGGAGCGTACTGGATGAAGTAGGGCATGTCCTCGACCAATTCGAAGACCTCTTCGAGGTTGATGCGGCTTGGTAGCGGGATGCAGTAGTGCCGCTGGGGAACCATGGGTCCCTCAGTGCTGATCTTCCTCACACAACCTGACTATGGCACTCAGCCCTCCAGACTGCGGGCCTTGGATCAAGACTGGCAGTGTTCGGCTCGAGGCGCTCGGGTAGTCGCAAATGCCGGCGGGAGCATCGCAATGGCGGTCAAGCAACACGGATGTCAGAAACGTCCTTGGTGAGGATCGCTGCGTTCCCAGCTTCTCGTGCGACCGCGGCACCGTGCGGTTCTGCTGTGGAATCCGTGCGGCCGTCGGGCTGTCTCCGGACCTTGGGTCACATGCCCCAAACGGTAATGGGTGGCTGGTCCGGCTCCGGGTCTCTTGTGAAGATCCGCTCCTCCCACGTCTTACCGGGACGCATGTCGAAGACCACCAAGTGCCCGGACTCGGCGCCACACAGATCCATGTAGGACTCGGTCTGCCGCAAGCCCTCGCGGATAACCAGCTCCGGTCCGGAGCGTTCGCCGACTACCTTGCACTCGACGACGTACTTGCTGGGGTTGCAGTGCAGCGTGCCACCGGGCCGCGGCCATTCGATGAGCAGGTCGCTTCGCCTGCGGGCGAGCGCGTACTCCCGGGTGATGCGCCCGGCGCTGTTGACCACGCGCTGCAGGAAGGCGTGCAGCACAAGCTGGGGACCGGCCTCAAGGTGGCCGTACCTGTCCACCCAAAACTCCGAGTGTTCCCGGAAGTAGCGTTGGAACGCGGTCAGCAGATCACGCACGTCCAAGCCACCGTCGTCATTGACGTACCAGCCCGGGGAGACCATGCTCTCCAGACCGGACTGCAGGGATGCGGTCAGCTCGCGGGGAATGAACTCGGAATAGATCGGGTTCGCCATCCTGACGACACCTTCGTGAGCCACCAACCCGAGGTCGCGGACATATTCCAAGTCCCGATTGGAGTAGGCTGCATTGACGGACCCGCCGAGCATCGGCAGGACGACCCGCCGGACACGCTCCTCTCTGAGTTGGTTGGCAAGTTGGTCGAGGTGCGTGACACGGTTGATAACGAGGGTTTCCTTGGCCCGGTCGATGGCGGCGATGCTTATTGGTCGGCTGCGGTCGCGGCCTGCCTTGTCGTCGAAGCAGGCCTGGCGGGCGAGGGCGTTGACCAGCCAGGGCTGGCCTCGGGTTAGGTGCCAGATCCTCTCCTGTGCGCCGACCTCGAACTCTTGGCCGGTTTCGGCTGTGTGCTGGCCGAGCAATGACCAGACATCGTCTTTGGTGAAGTCTCCCAGCCGAAACGACTCGGCCTTTATGTTGAAGGCACTGCCGCCGGCGACGTGACTTCCTTCAGAGCTTGAGAAGATGCGGTAGTCCCGCACGTCGCGGACGCCGCAGAGGATGATGCTCTGCGGGAATCGCCGGGGTCTGTCCGGGTAGCCGCTGCGAAGCTGGCGGAGCACGGACAGGAGGGTGTCGCCGATGAGTGAGTCGATCTCGTCGATGAAAAGGACTAAAGGCCTAGAATCGGCCGCCGACCAGCGGGCCAGGACGCGCTTCAGCGCGAGGTGCGGGCCGGCCTTGGCCAAGGCCGCGGGCCAGATCTGCTCGACCAGATCCTCTCCAGTCGTCCAGTCCGCTTCGTCCGCGAGCGCTGCGAGGATTGTTTGCATGCCAGCAGCGACATCTTGGCGGGCAGACTGTCCTGGCTCGAAGTTCACGTACACGCAGCGGCACTCGCCCGCTGCGTTGAGCCGGTCGGCGAGGGCCTTGATGGTGGAGGTCTTGCCGGTCTGCCGAGGGGCGTGCAGGACGAGGTAGCGCATGTCCTCGACAAGTTCGAGGACTGCTTCGAGGTCAATGCGGCTCAGCGGCGGAATGCAGTAGTGCCGCTGAGGCACCATGGGGCCCTCCGTATTGAACTTCCTCACCCGCCCTGAGTATGGCACTCGATTTCGCTGATTCTTGGCCTTGGATCAGCCTTGTCGGCGGTTGGTCGGAGACGTTCGGGCGTTGGGAAGCGTCGGCGGGAGCGCTGGCGAGGAGGGCACCCAGCAGTCTCGATCCTCTGGCTGCTGTGAACGAAGAGACTCGGCGCAGGACGAGCCACTCCACCTCGCTTGAGACAAGCCGTTCTCGCTGCCTTGCAGCGCACATGCTCCCACAGCGGAACGGTCAGCATGCAGGAGGCCCGACGAAAGGCCGAGCACAAGGCCGGCCGGGAAGCGGCAGCCAGAAAGGCTTCAGAGACGCGATGAGGCCGTGGCAGGCTACAACCGAAGGACGATAGCCGAAACGCTCCCGGTCAGCCCCGGTGCAACATCTGGCGCGAGAAGTCGGCGTCCAGCTCCACGCCTCGATCGGGCGGTTGCGCCAGAACGCTCAGAAGTGGGTCCCGGGTACCTTGGTCACCCCAGAGCTGCGACTCCTGGTAAGACCGCTCCGCTGAGAAATTCCAGCGAGGCACCTCCGCCGGTCGATATGTGAGAGATCGCTGCGCCGACTCCCGCCGCCCGGAT
>JAJDWM010000498.1 GCA_022825595.1 Bryobacterales bacterium
GTCGGCCGCTGGAAGCTGCACATCCGCCGGACGGAGCTGCCACCGCACTCAGCGTCGCTCTGGTACCTCCAGAACGACGATCTCTTCACACGGCACCACAGGCTGCAGCCGGAACCGGAGCTCTACGATCTCGAGGCGGACGCGAGCGAGACTCAGAACGCTGCCGCCGACCACCCCGATGTAGTCGAACGACTCGACAATCTTGCGCGCCAGTTCGACGAGCAATTGCAGAGGGACAAGCGCCCCCAGATCTTTCTGGACAGCCCGTAGCGCGTTGAGCGCAGGTTCCAGTACCCGCCTAACCTATTGCCCGATCCGCCGAGAGGCGATACACTTCCTTTGTCGGGCGTAGCCGAGGGCTGCGGCTCGCGCGAATGCGTGAGCGGCAGAGAGGGCGTGGCCGCCGTCGTGGCGGGATGTCTGAGCCCCAATCCCTCCGTCTGCTACGGCGGGAACTGCGCCGGGCACGTGCCATGGCACTGTTGTTGGCATTCGCAGTCGCACTTTCCGGCGTTTCGCTGGCCGGTGCCGTTCCCGAGGAGAGCGAGGGAGGTCCCGCCATCCTGCAACGGCGCTGTGTGCAGTGCCACGGCCCCGCCACACTGATGGGAGACTTGGACCTCTCATCCCGCGAGTCTGCTCTTCAGGGCGGCACGCGTGGCGCGGCCATAAGCCCTTCCGATCCAGACGGAAGCCTGTTGCTCAACCGCGTGCTTGCCGGCGAGATGCCACCCGGGGCCCCGCTTCCCACGGACGACAAGCAAGCCTTGCGGGATTGGATCGCCGCGGGAGCGGAGTGGTCGGTACCGTTGCACGACCGACGCGCAGGACCGGACTGGTGGGCGTTTCAGCCACTTGCCGCGACCGCCCCGCCCCGCCTGGAATCCGCAGCCCCTGGCTGGTCGTCCTCCCCAATCGACCGATGGATCTTAGATGGGCTTCACTCCGCCGGCCTCAGTCCGGCTCCCGACGCTGACCGCCGCGACTGGATTCGGCGCGTCTCATACACGCTCACGGGCCTGCCCCCCACGCCGGCAGAGATCGATTCATTCGTAGCCGACAGATCACCGGAAGCCCACGAGCGTGTCGTGGACCGGCTGCTGGCGTCGCCGCACTATGGGGAGCGCTGGGCTAGGCACTGGCTTGATCTGGTTCGTTTCGCCGAGAGCGAGGGCTTCGAGAGAGACCTGCCAAGGGACCACGTCTGGCCGTATCGAGATTACCTTGTTCGCAGCTTCAACGAGGACAAGCCGTACCTGCGCTTTGCCCGAGAGCAGATCGCAGGAGACGTAATGGGGAATCCTACGCGAGACAGCGTCGTAGCCACTACCATGCTGACGCTCGGCCCGGTTGACGCAGTCGGGCTCACCTCAGCGATACCGGAAGAGCGGGCGCTGATCCGCGAGGACATGCTCGAGGAGATGCTGGGGACCGTAACGCAGTCGTTCCTAGGGCTGACCGTGAACTGCGCCCGCTGCCACGACCACAAGTTCGACCCGATAACGCAAGAGGAGTACTACCGCATGAAGGCGGCCTTCGAGGGTGTCTGGCCGCCTACCCGGCCTGTGCCCTCGGCAGGGCTCGACGCCCTGTTTCCTCACGGTAGCCCGATCCTTACGCCCACCGAGGAGCGGTCCAGGAATCGTCTCATCGCGGACCTTGAGAACGGCATCGAGCGCGCCAGCGCCGCGCTGGGCCGAATCTATCGCAATGCACGCCCGAGCGTCCCGGCTGAGGGCCAACCGCAACCGTTTGCCCGCTGGACGTTCGACACCGACGGTCGCGCCGACTTTGCACCCTTGCACCTGCGATTTGTGCGTGATGCCGAGGTGTCCGGCGGGACGCTGGGAGCCAGTAGTACGGCCCGATCGGCCGAGACTGTCGAGCGAGAGGAGGAAGACCCTGGCGGCGGGGAGGGCTTCGCCGTGAGCCGCCTGCTCGATCAAGAGATCGGTGCCAAGACGCTCGAGGCTTGGATCGAGGTCGCGTCAGTTCCTGAGAAGTCACTGACCCTAATGGAGATTCGGGGGCTGAGCGGTTTCCGGGGCGCTTCTGTTGACGGAATTCGCTACGAGGCCGGGGACGACCCGCGATGGGAGAACGTCTCCGTAGGACGGTTTCGATCTCAGAACACTGGAGGTCCTGCTGAAGACCTTCAGCCGGGCACGCGCGTGCACGTCGCCGTCACCTATGCCAAGGACGGCACGATCGCCATCTACCGAAACGGCGAGGCCTACGGTGTCGGCTACCGTCCTGATCCCGGCATTCCGGCGGGGCGGCTCCAGATCTACCCTTCCGGGGACGCCTTGGTGCGCTTCACCGCCAGCGAACACTTGCGCTTGGCGGAAGCCCGCCTGTACGACCGGGCACTCTCGGCATCCGAGATCGCCGCTTCACACCGGTCCGGAATCGTTGACCTGCCTCCGGCGATGCTCTTCGACCGCCTGAGCCCGGCGGACCAGCGGGAGGTGAAGCGGCTGGGGGCGGAGCGGACGGGGCTGCAGCGCCGCTTGGACGCCGTCCCCAAGCCGCAGCTCGCGCACTCGGCCACGATCCGCGAAGCTGGGCCGACTCACGTGCTATTGCGTGGTTCAGTGAGCAGTCCCGGGAAGCAGGTCCTGCCCGGAGGACTTTCTTGCATTGACGGGCATCCGGGTGACTTGGGCCTGCAAGCGTCGTCGTCGGAGGGGCCTTGGCGGCGGGCGATGGCCGAGTGGATCGCCAGCGCCGAGAACCCGCTGTTTTCCCGGGTCATCGTGAACCGAGTCTGGCAAGCGCACTTCGGTCGCGGCTTCGTCGACAATCCCAGCGACTTCGGGTACAACGGCGGGCTGCCCAGCCATCCCGGCCTGCTGGACCAGCTTGCGTCCGATCTCATTCGCCAGGGCTGGAGCCTGAAGTCCCTCCATCGTTCGATCCTCACCTCGCAGGTCTACCGCCAGTCCTCACGCCACGACCGATCCGCCGCCGCCAAGGACGCTGACAATCGGCTCCTGTGGAGCTTCCCGCACCGGAGGCTGGATGCCGAGGCGGTGCGTGACAGCATGCTTGCGGTGTCTGGCGAACTCAACCGGGCGCTGTACGGGAAGAGCTTCCGCCCGTTCGAGTTCGGCGAGA
>JAJDWM010000202.1 GCA_022825595.1 Bryobacterales bacterium
GGGCAGCCACGGAAGCAGCAGCTCCGAATCACGCGGATCTCGCAAGGACTGCGGCAGCATTGCACCTCGGCCTGCGATTGGCTTTCCGAAGGCCCGGCGCAGCATGACCCTCGCCACAGAAAGCTCGCGTGCCGCGAGCACGATGGGGCATTGGACAGTATGCGGGCAACAAGCCGAGCCGAATGGGTGCGACGACTCCCGCTTGCTATCGCGGACCCGGGTCTAGACCGATGTAGTTCGCCGGGTCCGAGGGCCGATGGTGGCCTGGCAGCAGTTCGGTAAGCCGCCTTCTCTCCGGCGGCAGGTCCTGGAACTGCATCACCTGCTTCCGAGAGGGGTTCTGGGGCAGCAGTGCTGCCAGACGCTCCTTGGTCGTTGCGAACTCCGCAACAGCCGCTAGGTTGTGCCACTCGTTCGGGTCGCTGTGATGGTCGTAGAGCTCTTCGCCATCTGGATAGCTCGTGTAGCGCCAGCGCTCTGTGCGAACCGAGTTCCTGTCGGGTCCCATGGAGGTAATCGCTGGGTGATCCCAGTCAGCGGTGGGATCTTGGAGCAGGCGCCGCAGGCTCTCGCCGTCAAGCTCCTCGCGCTCCGGCAATCCTGCTAGATCGATCAGGGTTGGATAGATGTCGAGCAACTCGGCCGTGCGATCGCAGATCACGCCGCTGGCCTCGATGCCCGGGCCCGCAAAGATGATGGGTACGCGGCAGGAGCGCTCCCACAAGGTGAACTTCCGCCAATGGTTCTTCTCGCCGAATTGCCAGCCATGGTCACTCCACAAGACGACGATTGTGTTGTCGGCATGGGGCCCGCTGTCGAGCGCCTCAATCACGCGCCCGACATTGGCATCTGCAAAGTTGACACAGGCCAGGTACGCCGCCACGGCGCGCTTCCATTGCCCCGATGAGGTCACGTTGTCGTGGTCCCGGAAGCTCCGCAGTGATGTCGCACTGCTGATTGCAGACTTCGGCACGTCGGCAAGGTCGTTCTCCAAGTAGGGTGGGAGTTCCACCGCGGCCTCCGGGAACCTGGAGAAGTACTTCATTGGCGCGTAGAACGGCAGGTGCGGCCTGTAGAACCCACAGGCCATGAAGAAGGGCCGTGCATGGCCCTTCGAGAGGTACTCCGCCGCCCAATGGGCAAGTTGCCTGTCTGCGGTAGCCTCGTCGTCGACGTCGAGTCCACTCCAGTCGAAGCGGCCGCTGTCGAGTCTATTCACTGGAGGGTTGGGCGCCTGCAGAAAGCCGCGGAAGCTGTTGTAGTAGTGCCACGAGGCAGCCTCATTCTGAGTGTTGTGGAACGTCTTGCCCCCGCCAATCACTTCATAGCCGTGCCGCATGAAGTGCTGAGGCAGCGTCACAGCCAGCGGCATCGCGTCGCGCCAGACGTCTCCGTTGCTGTAGCAACCAGACGTGGTGGGGCGCATGCTGGTCATCATGCTCGCCCGTGAGGGGTTGCACGCCGGGGCTTGGCAGTATGCCCGCCGGAAGGTAACACCGCGGTTGGCAAGCGCGTCGATATTCGGCGTGAGCGACTGGGCGTGTCCACGCAGGACTCCGATCCAGTCGTTCAAGTCGTCGATCGAGACCATGAGGACGTTGGGGCCGGCGACGCGACGGCGCTGGCAAGCGGCGCCGCTGGCCGCTGCCGCGCCTAGTCCTGCAACTCGGATCCATTCCCGGCGGGTGAGCACGTCGCGAGTATAGCCCGGGGCACGCGCCACCGACCCGGGCATCCAAACTGGCCTATGCCCCAGGCGCGTGGGAAGAACCGCAAGGCGGGGCAAGAAGCCGATCAGGGACCGCCGCGACTGGAGCTGACAGTGAGGAGTGCCGGGATTCTTGGCTATGGCCCGCCGCTCCCGGCCGGCGGCAGTTCAATGCTAGCACGCTCCCGCCTATTCCCCAGGCGCGTGGGAACCCCTCCTAGGAGGACGGGCAGATAACCGGGGACGCGACTCGGTTCGCCCGGTTGCGCGGACTCCGGTAGGTGCGCGAGGCCGTGTCCGTGAGATCAATCATCGCGCGAGCCGCGAATCGCCGTTGGTCGCGCCGCACTTGTCTCATAGACTCACTGTCCGTTACGCCGAACTCCGCGAAGGGTCCGTTTCAGGCTGCCGTGCTCCCTTGGTAGGCGATCTTGAACACGACGTCTCCGAACCATTTCTTGAACTCTCGGTTGTCCGTGCATTGCCGGAAGAGCTCGGTGTCGTCCTGCATGATGCCCATCAACACACGCTGAAGCGCCCGGTCATGCTCGATCCGGGCGTTTTCTTCATCAGAGTTCTGTTTCGCGTTCCGGAACGCTTTGTCCTCCGCCACCTTGACCGGTATCGTCTTGGTGACCAATTGGATCACCCGGTCCTCGTCCTTCCACGTGATCCCACCGAAGAGATCGTTGAACTCGGCGACGATGTTGGAGAGTCGGTCCATCTCGATCTCGCCCGACCCACCACCTCCACCAGTCGGCACCGGGCCAATCTGCGCATCGTCGTCCTCCAGCAGGATCTTCCGCATTGCCCGCTTCTC
>JAJDWM010000077.1 GCA_022825595.1 Bryobacterales bacterium
CGTCTCGACGTTGGTGAGAGTGACCACTGCAGCTGGTATGACAGACTCGCTGGCATCCGTGACTGTCCCATTGACCGACCCGTAGGCCGTCTGCCCGAAGGCACTCGATGCGTGAAGGACCAAGGCCCCGAGCAAGGCCAGAATCCGCACTCTTGGTGTACTCATTTCTGATTCCCCCTTTTTCAGCCCCTTAACGTTTCGTACCGGCAAGCCAGTGCGCGCCGGGCGCCCGGTTCGGGCGCGAACCCCCGGCGGAGGCAACTCCGCCTATGCTTCTCTTCCCAGAATACGTGAGAGGCAGCGGATGAGGTTTCAGCCACGCCGGTTTGCCCAGGAACGCGCGTCACCGTCCCGAGAGGGCCCGGTTGGCGCGTCGCTAGACTGGGCCATGATGGGCTTCCGTCTGGCATCCGACTACACGCCGCGCGGCGACCAAGCGACGGCCATCGCCCAGCTCGTCGAGGGCTTGCGGGACGGCGAGGCCCACCAGGTCCTGCTGGGCATCACGGGGTCCGGGAAGACGTACACCGTGGCCAAGGTGGTCGAGTCGGCGCAGCGCCCGACGCTCGTGCTCGCGCACAACAAGACCCTGGCTGCCCAGCTCTACCACGAGTTCAAGGGCTTCTTCCCCGGGAACGCCGTCGAGTACTTCGTGAGCTACTACGACTACTACCAGCCGGAAGCTTACATGCCAGCCAGCGACACCTACATCGAGAAGGAGGCCACCATCAACGACGACCTCGACAAGCTGCGCCTCGCGGCGACGAAGTCCCTCTTCGAGCGGCGGGACTGCCTGATCGTCGCCAGCGTGAGCTGCATCTACGGCCTCGGCTCCCCGGACGCCTACTACGGAATGCTGCTGATGCTCGAGCGGGGCGACATCCAGCCGCGCAAGGCGATAGCGCGACAGCTGGTCAAGATGCTCTACAAGCGGCGCGACGGAGCGCCGTTGGAGCGCGGCATGTTCCGCATGATGGGCGACACGGTCGAGGTCTTCCCCACCTATGACGACCACGCCTACCGCATCGAGCTTTGGGGCGACGAGATCGACACGCTCTCGCAGATCGACCCGCTTCTGGGTCAGGTCCTGCAGACCTACGAGCGCGTTCCGATCTATCCCGCCAGCCACTACGTGATGCCCGCTGAGAGGCAGCTGCGTGCGCTGCGCGCCATCGCCGAGGAACTCGAAGTGCGCACGCAAGAACTTAGAGAGCTTGGCAAGCTCTTGGAGGCACAGCGCCTGACCCAGCGCACACGGTTCGACATGGAGATGATGAGCGAGTTTGGCTACTGCCACGGCATTGAGAACTACTCCCGGCACTTCACCGGCCGCGAGCCGGGGCAGCCGCCTCCGACCTTGCTCGACTACCTCCCCAAGGATGCGCTGATGTTCATCGACGAGAGCCACCAGACCGTTCCCCAACTGCGGGCGATGTACCGCGGCGACCGCTCGCGTAAGCAGCGCTTAGTGGAGCACGGGTTCCGGCTTCCCAGCGCCCTCGACAACCGCCCGCTGACCTTCGAGGAGTTCGAGGAGCGCGCCTTGCAGCTCGTCTACGTGTCCGCCACGCCGGGGCCCTACGAGCTCGAAATGGCAAGCGGAGTGGTGGCGGAGCAGGTCATACGCCCCACAGGGCTGCTGGATCCGAGGGTGGAAGTCCGGCCCGTGAGGGGCCAGATCGACGACCTGCTCGGCGAGATCCGGAACCGTTCCGCCGTCGGCGAGCGGGTCTTGGTGACGACCTTGACGAAGCGCATGGCCGAAGACCTCGCGGAGTACTACGCCGAGATGGAGGTGCGCTGCCGATACCTGCACGCCGAAGTGGACACCCTGGACAGGGTCAAGACGCTGCGCGACCTGCGGGCGGGAGAGTTCGACGTGCTGGTCGGAATAAACCTGCTTCGCGAGGGCCTGGACCTCCCGGAGGTCTCGCTCGTGGCGATCCTGGACGCCGACAAGGAGGGATTCCTTCGATCCACGGTCTCCCTGATCCAGACGGTCGGGCGGGCCGCGCGCAACGTCAACGGCTGCGCGATCCTCTACGCGGACCGTATCACCGACAGCATGCGCCAAGCGATCGACGAGACGGCCCGGCGCCGCGGCCTACAAGAGGCCTACAACCGGGAGCACGGCATCACACCGGAGACGATCGTCAAGCCCATATCGATGAGCCTGGCCCGCATCGTCGACGCCGACTACACGGACCTCACGAAACCAGGGCCCGAGGACGTGCCTGAGGACCCTCGGGAGTTTCAGGCATACGTCGCGAACCTGGAGCGGCAGATGCGCAAAGCCGCTCAGGAGTTCGAATTCGAGAAGGCGGCCCGGTTAAGGGACCGCGTGCGCGAGCTGAAGGGGGAGGTGCCCGCTGTCGCGGCTCGGCGCAAGTGAGCCCGGCGGAGCCTCTTCCTATACTTGTGCTAGGCGCATGCCGGGCGAAGAGTCCAAGACTGTGCTGCTGGGCGTCACGGGCGGCATAGCAGCGTACAAGGCCGCCGATCTGGCTCGGGAGTTGCGGCGCGCCGGATTCGCCGTTCAGGTCGCGATGACCGCGGCGGCGACCAAGTTCATCACGCCGCTGACGCTGGCCGCCCTTACCGGGAAGCGCGTGATCACGTCGCTGTTTGAGGACCGCTCCGATGAAGAGACGCTGCAAAGCGCCATCGCGCACATCGACGTGGCCCGTGCCGCCGACGCCTTTCTGGTGGCGCCGGCCAGCGCGGACGTGATCGCCAAGCTCGCGCTGGGACTGGCCGACGACTTCCTTACCACAGCGCACCTGGCCTTTCGCGGCCCACTTCTGGTGGCGCCCGCGATGAACACGAATATGTGGGAGCATCCGGCCACGCGCGAGAACTTGGCAATGCTCCGTTCCAGGGGCGCAACGGTCGTCGAGCCGGGGTTCGGGGAGTTGGCCTGCGGAACGGTGGGGGCCGGCCGGATGGCTGGCCTCGATTCCATCGTGGCCGCTGTGCGTGACGCATTGCGGCCACCCGAAGACCTCAACGGTGAGCACGTCTTGGTCACTGCCGGCCCGACCCGCGAGGCACTGGACCCGGTGCGCTACATCTCCAACCGCTCGAGCGGCCGCATGGGATTCGCGCTGGCCGCCGAAGCGGAGCGCCGGGGAGCGAGCGTGACCCTCGTCGCCGGGCCTGTCGCCCTGCCGACCCCTAAGGGCTGCGAGCGCATCGACGTGGAGACCGCCAGCCAGATGTGCGATGCCGTGCTGGACCAGTTGGGGGTAGCGACGATCGTGGTGATGGCCGCGGCCGTGGCGGACTACCGGCCCGTACGAAGGGCCGGCCGCAAGCTCAAGAAGCGCGACGGTCCCCCTCACATCTCACTGGTCGAGACGCCGGACATTCTTCGGACAGTCGGTGAGCGAAAGGGAGACCGCATCGTCGTCGGATTCGCAGCCGAGACGAACGATCTGGAGGCGAACGCCCGGCGCAAGCTGCGAGCAAAGGGCTGCGACTTGGTCATGGCCAACCCAGTCGGCGGCGAGACTGGGTTCGACACCGACACTAACCAAGGCATCCTGCTGCGACCGGTCGGGGAGCCTGTGCGGATTGAGCCCGTCTCCAAGGCGGAGATGGCAGCGAGGATCCTAGACGAGGCGATCGGGCTACGCCAGCGGCGAGCCGCCTAAGATTCCGGAGAGGTTATGGCCAGAGATGCGCTGCGGCGGCGGCTTGAGTTCTACCGCGACCTCGGTTTCGAAGATCTCTACGTGCGCGGAGGCGGTGCAGCGCCCGCCGGCGCAGAGGCCCCGCCGGAGCCCGAGCCGGAGGACGCGGCGGGCGAGCTGAGGGTCATCAGAGACGACATCGGCGACTGCACCCGGTGCCGACTGCACGAGGGACGCACGAACATCGTCTTCGGCAGCGGCAACCCCAACGCTCGCCTGGTGTTCGTGGGGGAGGGTCCCGGCGCTGACGAGGACCAGCAGGGCGAGCCGTTCGTCGGCAGGGCTGGCCAGCTGCTGACCCGCATGATCGACGGCACGAGCGAACGGATCGGCCTCGCGATCCGGCGTCCGGACGTCTACATCTGCAATGTGGTCAAGTGCCGCCCGCCCGGCAACCGCAATCCAAGGCGCGACGAAATGGAGATCTGCGGACAGTTCCTGAAGCGCCAAGTGCTGGCGATCGCCCCCAAAGCTGTCTGCGTCCTTGGCGGGACTGCGGCGCAGGCCCTGCTGCGCTCCAGCGTCGGAATCACACGGCTGCGCGGGAAATGGCAGGAGTGGGAAGGCATCCGCGTCATGCCGACCTTCCACCCCTCCTACCTGCTGCGGCCCGGCGGCCAGCACGCCAAGAGGCCGGCCTTCGAAGACCTCAAGGCCGTGCTCACCTACTGTTACTTGGACTGAGCGGACCTGTGGGCTAGCGCTCCACTCGGCCTGACCCGCGGCCGCGCATCAGCGACAGCACCTCTGCAGTCGAGAAGCGGTTGAAGTCCCCGGGGACGGACTGCTTGAGGCAGGAGGCCGCTACGCCGAACTCCAAGGCGTCGGCGCGCGAGTCCGGGAAGAGGCGCAGGCCAGCGATCAGCCCGCCCGAGAAGGCGTCCCCCCCGCCCACGCGATCGACGATGTGCGTGATCTGGTACTTGCGGCTCAGCAAGAATGACTCGCGGTCGTGCAGGCACGCGGACCAGCCGTTGTGCGACGCGGACACGGACTCCCTCAGGGTGATCGCCTGCATCCGCAGGTTCGGGAACTCCTCCAGCATCCGCACGGCGAGGCGCTCGTAGCGGGCGGTGTCCAGTCTTCCGGACTCGACGTCCACATGGTCCAGCGAAACGCCCAGCGACTTCTGGCAGTCCTCCTCGTTGGCGATCCCGACGTCGACGTGGCGTACGATCTCGCTCATGACCTCCGGCGCCGTCTTGCCGTACTTCCAGAGCTTGCTGCGGAAGTTGTAGTCGCACGAGACCGTGACGCCCATGCGTTGTGCGGCTTGCACGGCCTCCAGCGAGAGATCGGCGCAACCTTGGGTCAAGGCAGGGGTGATGCCTGTGATGTGGAACCAGTCGGCACCCTCGAAGATCGCATCCCAGTCGAAGTCCCCGGGCCGCGAGAGCGCGATTGAGCTGTCCGCGCGGTCATAGAGGACCTTAGATGGCCGTTGGTTGGCCCCCGCCTCCAAGAAGTAGATGCCGACCCTGCCGGGCTTCCGGACGATGCGGTCGCAGTCGACCCCGAATCCGCGCAGCTGACGGATGCAGCCGTCGGCCAGGAAGTTGTCGTCCGGGAAGGCCGTGACGAACGCGCTGGGGATGTCGAAGTTGGCGACCGACACGGCGACATTGGCCTCGCCTCCACCGAACGTCGCAACGAATCCGGGCGATTGCAGCGGCCGCTCGAGGTTGGGAGGCGCCAAGCGCAGCATGATCTCGCCAAATGTCACCACTGTGCCCATGGTTACTGTCCCAGGCCGCCAGGTATAGGCCGGCGGCACCAGTTGCCCAGCGTATCACCCCCAATTGCTTCCGCTCGGGAGCGGTTCCGGCGCCCAATCGCGGGCCTGTCGCGCGGCATCTGGCCGCATCTGGCGACAGAGAATCTCAGCGCCCGTGCTTGCTTCGTCCGCCCAACACTACGCGACCTTGGGGACGGGAGCTGGGGCAGCGACCACGGTTGGCCCGCACGATCCCCTTAGGCAGCGATCTGCTCATGCGACCGCACTGCCTGAAAGCGCGGGAGTGTTTGGCATGCGGTTCGACCCCTTCGCCCATCAGGCTCAGTCCGGCGAATGGCGAGGCAGCCTCCAGAGGCTGCTACCGGCCCGGACGGAGGATCAACCGCCGTGGCCCCGAAGGTGCCATTCTGCGCACGACTTGTCCGCGACCTGTGGGGGCAGCCGTGACGATGCGCCCGGTGTCAGGCCCCGATCGGTACACTGTTGGCCGGAATGCTTGGCGAGAGTCAACTGACGCGGCGCGACCTCGTGAGGGGGGCTGCCGCGCCGCTTGTCTTGCGGGGTTCTGTCCTCGGCCTTGCAGGGGCGACGCCGCCCTCGGACCGCATCACGGTCGCGGGTGTCGGAATGGGCAACCGAAACCTCCGCAACATCCAAGAATTCCTCAAACAAGAGGACGTTCAAGTGGTGGCGGTCTGCGACCTGTTCTCGGACCGCCGCAAGCGGGCCAAGGAACTGGTCGACCGGCACTACGGAAACGCGGACTGCGCGGTCACCCGCTTTCACGAGGAGGTGCTCGAGCGCGACGATCTGGATGCCGTGGTGATCGGCACGGGAGACCGGTGGCATGCGGTGATGAGTTCCCTCGCGGTCCGAGCGGGCAAGGATGTGTATTGCGAGAAGCCTTTCAGCCTCACGATCGCCGAGGGTCGGCGGCTGGTGGATGTGGTGCGCCAGCAAGAAGCGGTCTGGCAGTGCGGCACGCAGCGGAGGTCGAATCCGGGATACGAGTTTGTCGTCAATGCAATCCACAGCGGGCGGATCGGGGACCTTCACACAGTTCGCCTGTCCTTCGGGGCTACCGGAGGATGGAAGCAGAACTCTCTGGCGGCGCCAGAGAAGGAGCCGGATCCGGAGGCCTTCGACTATGACCGCTGGCTGGGGCAGGCGCCGTGGGCACCCTATTCGGCCGACAGGGTCCGCCACTGGCGCTTGAACTGGGACACCGGAGCCGGCGGTGTGGCCGACATGGGACCGCACTTCATCGAGACCGTGCAGTGGCTGCGCGGCGACCCGCTGGACGCGCCTGTCGAGTACGAGGGCGAGGCCGAGTTCCGGGATGAGGGCGGCATCAACAACATCCCGTACTGGTACGAGATTCGGACACGCTACCGGGACGGCCTGCGGCTCAACATGGACACGGGCCGCAAGGGTCTCATGTTCGTCGGAGATCAGGGCTGGATATTCCTCTCCGATACGGGCGGGATCGAGGCTAAGCCGGATTCCGTGCTGGCAGGTCTAGACCCTCCCGACGCCAACTACATCATCCAAGAGCCACACATACGCAACTTCCTCAGCTGCATGCGAAGCCGCCGGCAGCCGGTCTCGAATCCCGAAGCCGCCCAGCGCTGCCACACTATCGCGCATTGCGCCAACCTCTGCCTCCGGCTCGGACGTCCGCTGCGATGGAACGCGCGGAGGGAGCGATTCGATGGGGACATCGAGGCAAACAACATGAGGTACCGCACCATGCGGGCGCCGTGGAGGGTGTGAGCATGGACAGAGAACGCATCCGGCAGGCGGTCCGCGCCATTGGAAGCTATGACTTCGGGGAATCCACCACTCCCCTATTCGAGGTAGACGCCCTCATCAACGCCTCTCACGGCGAACCTCAGGCACGGGCATGGCTCGAGGAGGAACTGGGGGAGCTCCTGACGGCGGACGCGGGCCTCGCCGCCAAGCAGGAGGTCTGCCGCCGGCTATGGCGAATCGGCACAGACGCTTCGCTGGAGCAGCTGGCCCAACTTCTGGCCGACAACGATCCCAACGTCGTGGCGGCGGCTTGCTACGCGATAGGACGAAGGCCCTCGCAGCGGGCGGACGCAGTCCTACAGGCCGCATTGGGGACCGCACCAGTGGCCTGCCGGGCAGCGATCGAGCACCTGATCGAAGAAAGAGGCTGAGGTCCTCGCCGAAGCTGCCGGACAGTCCAGCCTTGGACCGCCTGCTCCGTGTATGGCGGTGGCCCGCCCCGGCCGAGGTCAGGCCAGCTTGGATGAAGTTCACACACTCTGGCTCGATCCCCTACCGCCTGTAAGTGCCTTCTTAGACGACCGTTCTTCCGATTCCTGATGATCCCCAAATCCCAGTTTCCGGCGCCGTGGGCAAATCGCTGCTGGCAAGGCTTGCTCGCGCCTTGGCACCGGATACAATCGGGCGCGTGTTCACGCGACATCCCTTGCTGGCCATAGCGGCGGCAGCCGGACTGGTTCCGGCAATGGCTCCAGCCGTTCCGAACATAGTCTTCGTGATGAGCGACGACCACGCCGTGCCCGCGCTGAGCGCGTACAGCGATCACCTCATCTCCACGCCGAACCTTGACCGCCTGGCCTCAGAGGGCGCCCGTTTCGACGCCGCCTTCGTCACCAACTCCATCTGCACGCCGAGCCGGGCGGTCGTGCTGACCGGAAAGCACAGCCACGAGAATGGCGTGCTGACGCTGGCCGACACCTTTGACGGCTCACAGCAGACGTTGGCGAAGCTGCTGCAGGCTGCGGGCTACCATACCGGCATCGTCGGCAAGTGGCACCTGCGGAGCGAGCCCACGGGGTTTGACGAGTACGCCGTGCTGCCCGGCCAAGGCCTGTACTACGACCCCGTCCTCCGGCACAAGGGCAGCTGGCCCGCCGCCACACGCCACGAGGGATATGTCACCGACGTCATCACCGACCAAGCGATCAAGTTCCTGGGCGAGCGCCCGGCCGACCAGCCGTTCTTCCTGATGTATCACCACAAGGCACCGCACGACGTCTTCGTGCCGAAGCGGGAGCACGAGGGCCTCTTCGGGCGGCCGATCCCGGAACCGCCGACCCTTCACGAGGATTTTTCGGACCGAGTCGCGCTGCGCGAGACTCTCGAGAAGATCGGTGATCGCCACACTGCATACGGGGTGCCGGGGTGGGAGTGGTTCCTGCGGCGTGTGCGGTACGACCCGGACGACATCGGTCGCTGGACTCGCGAGCTGGCGGGCCTGGAGGGTGCGCAGCTGCGCAAGGCACAGTACCAGATCTACATGCGCCGATACCTCCAGTGCGTGCACTCGATCGACGAGAACATGGGACGCCTGCTTGCCTACCTCGACAAGGGCGGCCTCACACGCGACACGCTTGTGGTGTACACCTCCGACCAGGGCTTCTTTCTGGGCGAGCTCGGACTCTACGACAAGCGCTTCATGTACGAGCCTGCGTTCCGCATACCGCTGCTCGTCCGGTGGCCGGCGGAGATCCCGGCGGGAACTTCCAGCGAAGAACTGGTCCAGAATCTGGACTTCGCCCCGACCCTATTGGCCGCGGCCGGGTTGGTAGCTCCTGCCGACATGCAGGGGCGGAGCTTTCTGGGGATCGCGAAGGGACTTGCTCCCAAGTCCCGGCGCGAAGCCCTCTACTACCGCTACTGGATGAATCGCGCCCACTTCAACGTCCCTGCGCACCTCGGCGTGAGGACCAAGCGGGACAAGCTGATCTACTTCTACGACGACAACGTCGGGCCCGACGGCGTGACTCCTGTGAGGGGAGCCCGCCCCACCGTCCGGGAACCGTTCTGGGAGTACTTCGACATTGAGGAGGACCCCCTTGAGCAGCACAACCTCTACATGGACCCCGCCCGCCAAGCCAGGATCGCCGAGATGAAGGATCTCCTGCATCGCATGCGCCGCACGTACAGCGACGACGAGGACGGACTCCGGTTTATCGACTGAGCCCGAGGTGCGGGCGGCATGGCCGTGCACCGCCCGGCTGCGGTGCTAGCCTGTGGGCATGGCCAGCCAGAGCTCCGTCCGTACCCGAGCCGCACTTGCGGCGCTCGTGTTCCTGCTGCCCGCCCTCGCCAGCGAGGGCATCGCGGGAAAGTGGGACGTGGTTTGGGACACGGAGGGCGGCGTGCGAACGCAGCAGTGGAGCGTTTCCGGCGAGGGTGAGGCCGTCACCCTTGAGTTCGGCGGCAATGAGTTTCAGGGCTCGTTCAAGGACGGCCGCCTGGAGTTCAGCGGGAACTTCTATTCGCCAGAGGCCGGGTATTCTGCGGTGCTGAAGGTGGAGGGGAGACTCATGGACGGGCAGCTCTCTGGGAATGGCACCTGGGACCAGTACGCGATGACCTTCACGGCCACCCGCGCTGAATAGCACCAACGACCGGGCGAGCATTAGGGGCCCGAAGCAGCCCGATGGAGAGGGCCGATAGGCCCCACGGCTCCTCCATATCAGGTAAGCAGCCGCACCGAGAACCAGCCCAGCCCGGTAGTCAACAGCAGCACGGCGACGAGCCTCTCGGCACGGAGGCCCACCAAGCGAATCCGCACGAAGCCGAGGCACAGCAGCACCAGCGCCTCGCAGGCGAGCGCGCCGGTGACGAAAAATTCGGCCCGCATCTGGGACGGCCCGAGCACAGCCGCCAGGAATAGGCCGTGGATGCACCCCATTGCAGCGCAGGCCAGCCAGCGGTTCCTGTCGTCGGGCAAGAAGAGGACCTCCGCCGCGAGATAGGCCACCGTCAGGGCGGCGGCCGACTCCAGAAACCGCGCAGGCGGGACCCACCCGAAGGCGCTGCCTGCCACGGCCACCGCAGCCTGGCCGGCAAGAAAGGCCCCGGCACAGGCCGCGAGGTCGCGCCGCACTCGCCCCGCGAGGGCCAGCGCAAGCAGAAACAGAAGCACCTCAGGGCTGGCCAGCGCCCGGCGCGCCCCGGCACCCAGCCCGCTGGCGACCGTCTCGACGAAGGTTGGAGGTGTGAACCGGACCGTGGCCTGCCGATACGTGATGTCGAAGACGGTCTGGCGAGCCATCTCACCCTCCCCGGAACGCAGCACGTGAACATGGTTCGGAACGGTGACGGAGTGGTACTCGCAGCGAACGTCAACTTCGCTGGGAGCCTCTTCGAAGCGGTATGCGGCTTCGCAGAGGTAGAGGCCTTGCGCGGAATCCTCGCTGCACTCCAGATCTGTTCTCCGGGCGTCCCGTCCCGCGCTGCGAAGGCCGAATGCACCCAGGATTTCGTCCGCGCCGGAGCCGCGGGGCACTTCGGAAAGCGGCATGCGGAGCGTATACGCGGCATCTGCACCGTCTAGGCTCAGATGTCCGTAGCTCACGCTGAGTACGTGGGCTGCCGCTGGGGCGACGACCAGTCCCGCGGCCAGCACGACACGGCCCGGGGCTGCCATCCGGGGCCGCACGTCCGGAACCGGCCTCACGGTGCGTGGAAGCTGTACAGGGCCTGCAAGGACCGCACGTAGACGCGGCCGTCGACGATCGCCGGTGTCGCGAAGCAGGTGCCGTCAAGTTGGCTCGTCTCGACTACGCTCCACTGTCCCCCGGGCTCGATCGTGCTGATCGTACAGCCTTCGCTGACGACGAAGATCTTGCCGTCTCCGGCGACCGGCGATGCCCAGTACTTATCGATCGCTTCCCTCAGGCGGCCCACCTTCACGGACGCACCCTTCCGCGGGTCAACGCTGCTGAAGATCCCGCCGTCCTTGACGAGGTACAGCAATCCCCGGTACAGCAGGGGGGACGGCGTGTTGGGCAAGGACTTCGTGTAGCGCCAGAGCACACCTGATTCCGTGATGTCCCCGCGCAGCGAGCCGGGACGGATCGCCACGAGGTTGTTGATCGGCGCACGGCGCGCGGCGTAGAACTGCCAGTCACGCTCGTCGAGCTTGCCATCGCCACCTAAGTCCGCTTCCGACCACGGGCGCGCCTGCCTCAGGCGCTCGCTGGGAGCCTCGGCGTGGGATAGCAGCCCGTCGCCGTCCTTGTCATGCTCCCCCAGAACTTCGGCAAAGGTCGGAGTCTGCTGCTGCTGGCCGGGGTCGCCGCCGATCTCCCACCCATTGATGTAGACGGTGTCTCCATCGAACAGCGGCACGCACTTGAGCTGCCAAGCGAATCCTCTGACCCACCAAAGCTCCTCCCCAGTCTCAAGGTCGTAGGCCGACACTCGGTACGCGCCGGGGACGACCACCTGCGGCTGACCCCCTTCAGGCCGGAAGATGCCGGCCGTGCCGTAGCCCCTTGTGGTGGCCGGTCGGTCCGTCTTCCACACGATCTCGCCCGTATCCGGGTCAAGCGCGACCAGATAAGACCCGAGCTGCTGGTCGCAGACGATCAGGAGCTTCCCGTCGGCCAGAATGGGCGACGAGCCGTGCCCGTTTTGGTTGATGAACGGGCCCATTGCATGCCTCCACCTCTCGTTGCCCTCCGCGTCGTATGACAGCGCCCCGAAGTCCCCGAAGAACACGTAGACGTTCTCTCCGTCGGTGACGGGCGACGGAGATGCCGGCCCGTGAGTGGGCTGAAAGTGCTCCCGGCGAGGCCGCGGCGCCTCCCGAATCCACTCGATTTCTCCGCTGCCGCGCTCAACGGCCATGACGAGTAGCCTCTCGCCCTCATAGGCCGTCATGAAGATTCGATCCCCGGCAATCACGGGCGAGGAATGGCCAGGGGGGATTGCGGTCCTCCAAGCCATGTTCTCGCCCTCGCGGAACTGGACCGGAAGGGGCCGGTCATCAGCGATGCCAGTGCCGGCCGGACCCCGGAACTGCGGCCAGTCAGCGGCCTGCGCCGCGCACGCAAGCAGCGCTGCAAGGAGGGTTCGGAGCCAGACCATGCCCACAATATACCCACCCAGTCCGTCAGGCAGCCCCGGCGGCAACGTGACCCGCTGAATGCCCAACGGGCTAGCCGCTCACGGCCACTCGAGGTTGCGACCCGCTCCGTTCCTGCATTCAGGGCCTCAGATCCGTCTGCTACGTTGGACCTTGGCGGAGATCTTCGTCGGCTTGCTGGTTTGCCTAGGGGTCGTTCTCTGCCTGTATATTCTAGGGAAGTCGGGCAGTCCGGAGAACCCCTGGGCCCTGATGGCGGAACTCCCGAAGGGGTGTTTTGCGTGCGGGTGCGCCCTTCCGGCAGCGGTCGTGCTTGGGTCCTTCAGCCTGTGGCTGCTCGGTAGTTTGGTGCTTTCCTTGATTGGCTGCTAGCTGCCCAACGGCGAGAGAGGCGCACAGTGCTGCTGCCCCGGCGATTGCACCGTGCGTCCTAACCTGCCTGCGCCTTCGTCCGCCGGTTCGGACTAGCGCCGCAACTGCGGCGGCTACGGCCAAGGGGACGGTCGGAATCTGTCTGCGTGGAGTTCCGGCAGAAAGGACGGGCGCATAATGGTTCCTGCCGTGGCGTCTTGCTGTCGAAGCGGGCACGCTCGCGACATGGGCGGAGCATCGCTCCCGACCAACATCCGCAGCAAAACGGCAGTGGCGCGCGGAATCCGGGGCCGCCGCGTGCCGCACAAGACTCCTGAAGATGGTCTGTTGGAGCGGAAGTGGTCCGGCGTGCGCCAGCGGCGGGCGTTCCTGTCGATGCCCCCTCCGACGTTAGGGGACGGCGACGGCCGCCCCAAGGGATCGCCAAGAGTCCGCAGCGCTCGCCCATGATCGCGCGCTTTGGCCGAAGAGCCTTGGCTGGACCTGAGAGCGGCGGGGTGCGCTGGGAACAGCAAGCGAGGCGGAGGGTTGCGAGAGAGTGCGCAGCAACCAGCCGAAGCGGCGGCATAGCCAAGCCTGAGGGCCGGCGCACCGGTCAGGCGCGGGCGATGCAGGTAGACCTATCGGAGGCCGCCACGTGAGAAGGCCCGCTACCACCATCGAAGACACGGATCACGTGTCACCGCCCGATGGTCAGGCCGGAGCGCCCGGGTCGGCTACCGGTCCGGTAGCGCCCGAGACCAGCGGGGCACCGGCGCCGGAGAGGCCTGGCGTCAGGCCAGAGGCCTGGAGCGGTCGGCGAGGTTCCCCACGAGACATCGTCGCCGGACTCAGCGTCGCGCTGCTCATCATCCCCCAGAGCATGGCCTACGCCGAACTCGCGGGCCTGCCAAGCATTCACGGCCTCTTCGCGTCAGCCATTCCTCTCATAGCAGCCGGTCTCTTCGCCTCTTGCCCCTACCTGCAATCAGGGCCCGTTGCCCTCTCGGCGCTCCTGACCCACGGCGCACTCGTTACGATCACCACTCCGGGCACAGGCGAGTACGCCGGAGCGGCGGCGCTGCTGGCGCTAGTCGTCGGCGCGGCCCGACTGGTGATCGCCACCGTGCGGGCCGGCAAGGTCATCTACCTTATGTCCCAACCCGTGGTGCGCGGGTTCACATCGGGGGCGGCCATCCTTATCCTGCTGTCTCAATTCCCCTCGACGCTCGGACTGTCGGGCTCGGGCGAGAGCGGCCTCGTGGGCAACACGATCCAAGTGCTCGCAAGCCCGGGAGAGTGGAGCTTCGTCGCGCTCACGCTCACGGTGCTGACCGTCCTTGTCACCCTCTGGGCGCGCACGATCCATCCGCTATTCCCCGGAGCGCTCGTCGCCGTCATCGGAGGGGTGGCGTTCTCGCTCGTCTTCGGCTATTCGGGGCCGACCGTTGGCGACATCCCGGGCTCCCTCCCCCCGATCAGCCTCGCGCTGCCTTGGGGCCTGCTGCCGGCACTGGTGGCTCCTGGAGCGGTGATTGCCCTAGTGGGCTTTGCCGAGACCACGGCAATAGCCCGCAGCTTCGTTTCCCAAGACCGGGCGCACTGGAGCCCGGACCGTGAGTTCCTCGCCCAAGGCGCGGCCAACCTCGTCTCTGGCGTCTGCGGCGGCATGCCCGTGGACGGGTCTCTGTCTCGGAGCAGCCTGAACCACCTCTCGGGCGCCGGAAGCCGCTGGTCGGGAGCCGTCACCGGAGTGGCCGTGCTCCTGTTCCTCCCGTTCGCCGGGGCGCTCTCCGCACTACCGAAGGCGGTGTTGGCGGGGATCGTGATAGCGGCGGTGGGCGGACTGGTCCGCCCGAAGCTGCTGCGGGCCGTGTGGGCGGTCTCCGCCATTCAGGCAGTGGTGCTGTGGCTGACCCTTCTGCTTTGCCTGCTCCTGGCTCCGCGGATCGACGAGGCCCTGATGCTCGGAATCCTAGTCTCGCTGGCCATTCACGTTTGGAGAGAGCGCCGCGCAGGATTTCATAGTTGGATCGAGGGCCCTGTCCTGCACTTGGAGGTGACCGGCATTCTATGGTTCGCTTCGGCCCCGCGTCTCGAGGAAGCGCTCATCTCACGGCTCAAGGACGCCGGCACGTTTAGCGAGGTCGTCCTCCACCTCGAGGGACTGGGACGGATCGACCTGACGGGCGCGCTCGTCCTCCGACATGTCGTGGAGGAGACGCGTGCCCTGGGAATCCCCTCGTCGCTGGAAGGCGTGCCGTCGCACGCCCGCGGACTGATAGACAACGTCTTCGCAATGCCGCCGGAATCATGCCTGTGAAGGAGGCTGGCCCCCTCCCGACCCCCGCGCCCATCCCGTAGCCGGCGGGCCACCGGAACGCTCGGGCCGGGCCAGAACCCCGTGAGTCTGCCCCTGCTGCGCCCAGGCGGCTGGCTTCCGATGCTGGGATCAGCGCCGGTTTCGCGCGAGCAGTTAGCGTAGGGCCGTCTCGTCCGCGAGCCACTGTGGCCAAGCATTGTAGACGTTGGTCAGGTCCGCTTCTATAGCGCGGTCGCCGCCTTATTGTCACGGGGCACCGGACGCGGCAGATATCCAACAACGGGGTCTCCGAACCACTCGTGCGGGTTAAGCCCGCGATCCCGGAGTTCGACCAGCCGCCGGGCCGCCGAAGCGATTGCTCGGGCCAATGGATCGGTCGAGCATGCGCGGGCCGGGATGTCCGGCAAGAGTCCATCCGGGAACAGGAAGGTCTCAAGGGTCGTGGTTGGGGTGTAGCGTGGCCGGTCCTCTACGCTGGTTCCCTTCCGCAGTGACCAAGCCTCGTGGAACCGGCTGTGCAGGATACCGAACGTGGTGTCGTCCTCGCGGGCGATGGCAATCAGGGCGTTGTCGTGGCATACCCGGATGTCGAACGATACAACAGAGAAGGTGCCTGGACACCCGCGGCGTCGCGGCGTACCGGATCAGTCCGCCGAGAGCCTTCCACATCCCTGGTCTTGGCTCGACGTGCCGTCGGTAGTGGGAGCCAACCGCTCGTTCCGGCACCCTGTGGAAGGCCCCGGCCTTCGTTGAGCGAAGGCATTGCCTTACCTGATTCCCTACTAAATTCATCCAATGCCGACCAACACGGGCTTGGTCAGAGCGGTCTAGTCCCTCGGTGGCCAGCGTCGGCGAAGCCTTGATGTTTTATATTGTTTCGTCTTAACCGCTTGATGCTGTTGACATTAGACGAATAATATGCGATAATAATGGCTAGCAAAGAGCCCGCCTCCCCCATGCCCAAGAACCGAGTCCAGTTCCAGAAAGGCCTCAGCCTCGCTCGCTTCCTCCAGGACTACGGCACCGAGCCGCAGTGCGAGCAGGCCCTGTTCCACGCCCGCTGGCCTGACGGCCTCTCTTGCACCCGCTGCGGCTCCGCCCGCTTCTGCCGGCTCTCCACCCGCCGCACCACCTTCCAGTGCAACCGCTGCAAGCGCCAGATCTCGCTGCTGGCCGGCACCCTCTTCCAAGCCACCAAGCTGCCCGTCGCCACCTGGTTCCTGGCCATGTACCTGCTCTCGCAGACCAAGAACGGCATCTCGGCCCTGCAACTGGGGCGCCAGCTGGGCCTCGACGACAACACCGCCTGGCTGCTCAAGCATAAGCTCATGCAGGCCATGCGCGAGCGTGACCGAGCCTATCGGCTGGGCGGCACGGTGCAGGTCGACGACGCCTACCTGGGGGGCGAGAACCCGGGCGGCAAGCGCGGGCGGGGCTCGGAGAACAAGACGCCCATGCTGGTGGCCGTGCAGGTCAGCGACGGGGGCCAGCCGGTGCGGGCGAAGCTGAGCGTGGTGGACGGCTTCCGCAAGGACGTGGTGGAGCAGTGGGCGGGGCAGAACCTGGAGCGCGGCAGCGTGGTGCACACGGACGGGCTGGGCTGCTTCCGCGGGGTGGAGGCCACGGGCTGCGAGCACAAGCCGCGTGTGACCGGCGGCGGCAAGGCCGGCTGTGAAATGCCCGGCCTGCTCTGGGTGAACACGATCCTGGGCAACGTGAAGCGCTCCCTGGACGGGACCTACCATCACTTCGAGGCGCACTACCTGGCGGAGTTCCAGTACCGCTTCAATCGCCGCTACGACCTGGCGGCCATGCTCCCGAGGCTGCTGCAGGCGGCGGTGACGGCGCTTCCGCTGCCACGGCCGATCCTTCTCTCGAGCGTGGCCTAGCCGGAACTGGCGGCACTGGACGGCGCGGCAACCGCGTTGCGTGCGCAGCGGCGCATCGGGGAGGCCCCCTGCCCGCAGTAAGACCGCCACGCAAGGAGCCCGGCCGCGCGCTGCCACCCGCCAACCCAGCGTCTCTTGTCTACGGTCACTTCCACCGCCTGAGGGGCCCCGCCCGCCACCAAATAACCGAAGATCCCGCCTCTTCCTGCTGTCTACTGGGATGCATATGGTAGGGAATCAGGATATTGTTTGTCGAGACGGATAGTAGTAGGGTGATCCACGCGATAAGGCGAAGCAGATCAGACCATCTCGACACTCACTGAAAGGGATGGCTCCAGATTCGACTCACGGGACCAACAACGGCCGGGTTCATGTACTCGGACACCGGTGGCGACGGACCGGTAGTGGTGTTGTTGCACGGTGTGCTCATGAATGGAAGCCTATGGGACGAGGTCGTCGACGGCCTACGGGATCGCTACCGCTGCATCGTCCCGGACCTGCCGTTCGGCGCACATCACACGCCGATGCCAGACGATGCCGAGCTTGCCCTCGAATCGATCGTGACCATGATTGCCGAGTTCCTCGAGGAACTCCAACTACGAAGCGTCACGCTTGTCTGCAACGACTGGGGAGGCGCGCAACTCGTCATCAGTCCCGGAAGGTCCGATCGTGTCGCAAATCTCGTCCTCGTGTCCTGCGAAGCCTTCGACAACTACCCGCCTGGCGTCCCTGGCAGGCTGCTCTGCCTCACCGCATCCCTGCCAGGGGGCACCTTCATGTCAATCCAGTTGTTGCGGCCTCGGTGGATCCGACATCTTCCCCTGACCTTCGGTGGCATGTCGAAGAAGAGGGTTCCAAACGAGCTGTTCATGAGCTGGATCCATCCCGCGCGCCACAACCGGGAGATTCGTCGCGACCTGAGCAAGTACCTTCGAAAGGTGCCGAACAAGACCCTGTTGCTCGAGTGGGCCGAGCAACAGCGGTCCTTCCCAGGGTCAGTTCTCATCGTCTGGGCACGTGAGGACAAGCTGATGCCTCCGGCGCACGCCGCACGCCTGGCCGAGCATTTCGAGGACTCGGAACTGGTGTGGGTCGACGACAGCCGGACCCTGATCCCGATCGACCAGCCGGAGATCCTGACGAGCCATCTCCGCGGGTTCCTTGCCAGTCACACGTCATGAACCACGGATTCCCCGCCGAGGCAGGTTTACCGACTGGTCCGAGCATCACAATCCGGTGACTTGCCGTGATCGGAGTTCGCGGAGGCTGACGGAGTGCCCTATTGATCGGGGCGTCCTCTTGAACCATCTTGGCCCGTGGCAAGGCCGAGGGAATATGAAGTCCAGAGCGCAAGAGTCTGGAGCGTTACCGCTGAAATCAACGTCGAGCGTGGGGATGCAGACTCCGCCGTCTAAGGCTCGGTTGCGAGACTTCAGTTGAAAGTTCATCTGCGTGGCGTGCCATACAGCGCGCCGCTTGAACGGTGCAGGCGGCACCACTGATGCGCCACGTATACAAATACGCCGAAATCGATTTCGAGGCTGTGCTCTCCGTGGCCGGTTGCGGTTCGGAGTGCGTCAGGCAGCCAAGCATCTGCCGGTGCTGGGGCCCGGATTCGTGCATCGTCGCGTAACCTGCGGGAGCGAGCCGCCTATGAGTGTTGGCAAGCGCGCCCGCAGGGCGGTCTTCGGAGGCACACGCTACGAGGAATCGATCGGCCAGCTTCAACGCGTCTACGGGCTGACCGCGCTCGATCGCACCCGCGACGCTGTTAAGGGAGGTCGGCTCCTGCGGAGGGGCTCCAACACAGCCCCGGCAAGAACCGGAGTGGAACTTCGATACACTGCGGAGCGATGATCCATGCGATCGCTCTCGCTCTCGCTCTCGCCGCCTCCGCCCAGGCGCAGCCCCGCGCAGATTTCGGAAAGGAAGACCAGCAACGCCTGCAGCTGTTCAATGACTGCCTGCCCATGACGGCTTTCGTCGCGACGATCAATCAGCAGGCGGAGGATCTCGGCTTCGACAGAGCATCCCTCGAGGCCTCGATCCAGCGTCGTTTGGCAAAGGACGGACTCTACTCGAACGATGTGGAGAGGAACCGCAGGGCGTCGCTCGGGCTGAGCGTCTACCTGCTGGGCGACTTCTACCTGATCACGATCAACTATGTGAAGGTCGTCGCGGACCTGTACAACAACTTCGCTCCGAACATCGTCTCGACGGGGATCAAGGCCGACCGGCACCGGCGCGGCGAAGCCGAGGTCCGTGAGAACATCTCCGAAGCACTCGAGGAGTTCATCGCCTCTTACCGGCAGGTCAACGCTACGGCGTGCGCGAGCCCCGGCAGCCATCAGGACACTCCGCGCTAGGCGATCGCACAGCGCCGGAACGGCTTGCGGCCCGTGGGAAAACCGCGGGATTTGTCGTGGCGACGCTCCCGCAAGTCGATGCGGGGCTTCGAGAGCCACTTACGCTGCCGCGCCATGAAGCGGATGTGCGTGCGCAGTTTAGGCTGCGGCGGCGTGTCGGGCAAGACGTCAGCGTACCAGTCGACGTACCACATCCACTGATGCTTGACGTGACGACAAGTGCCGCCTGCGGTCAGCAGATCATGTGTCGAAACTCTCTCGTGACGACGATATCCGCCCATTTCGGGTCGACAATCTCGACTGCTGCCTCGTAAGCGTCGCGGTCGTCCGAGATCTGTCGTATGGGCAGCGCCACGACGGCAACGCCCAGCGCTTGCATCCTCTTCCCTCGGGACAGGTCGCAGAGGAATCTGAACTTCGTCAGGTGCGTCCTAATCGAGAGCGCCTCGCGCGGCACTGCGTCCCTCCCGATCTACAAGGCGGACTGGCCCGACTCGCCTCTGCCGGGCCCGCCCGCAGGCGACTTCCGGATGCCATTTCATGGACGGTCGCTGGCAACATGAATTCGACGCCGACCAAGCCGATGTCGCGGCGCTTGCGGGTGCATTCTTGCGAGACGAGATTGCGTGCAGCCCGCCGGATCGCGGCGGTCAGTTCGACTCCAGTCCTCGGCATGGCGGGACGGATAGCCTGTTGGGAACGGTGTGTGAATGGCAAGCGAAACACTCCGCTGCCGTCGTTGCGTTACAGAACGTTCGTGTCGTCGGAAAAGTGGGTCTTAAACAGGTCCAGGTCGCCGTCCAGATCGTAGTCGCCGATACCCACCCCCATTCCGGCCTGCTCAATCGCATCCTCGCTCAGCGCCGCGCCTCGCTCCAAGCCCTCTTCTTGAAACGTGCCGTCTCCTAGGTTGCGGAACAGCAGGCTCGGGGTCCCGTCGCAAGCCACGTACAGGTCGACCCAGCTGTCGCCGTCCAGGTCGGTGGCAACCGCCGTCATGCCGTAGCCCGGCGAGGAGTCGCTGATGCCGGCCTCGCTCGTCACCTCCTTGAACGTAGGTCACCGAGGTTGCGATACAGGCTGTGACGGCCGAGCGGCAAGCCCCGCGGCCCGCAGTTGACTGGAACTCCCTTCTAGGTGCAGTTGGAGTCCGATCCTTTGCCCGGAGTCGACTGCGGATCGAAGTGCAGGTAGTTCGACACGAACAGATCGAGGAAGCCGTCCCTGTCGTAGTCGAGGAAGGTAGCCCCGGCGCCCCATCTGGTCTCCCGCGGAAGCAGCCCAGCCCGTCCGTGTGCACCACGCTGCCGGGCTCCAGGTTCTGCCCGGCCCACTGCCCCACCACGTCCTTGCGGACGCCGTCCACCACGCTCAGCTTCGCCCGCACCGGCTGGCCCCCGTCGCTGACCTGCACGGCCACCATCATGGGCGTCTTGTTCTCCGAGCCCCGCCCGCGCTCGCCGGCCGGGTCCTCGCCCCCCAGGTAGGCGTCGTCGACCTGCACCGTGCCGCCCAGCCGATAGGCTCGGCAGCGCTCGCGCATGGCCTGCATGAGCTTATGCTTGAGCAGCCAGGCGGTGTTGTCGTTGACGCCCAGCTGGCGCCCCAGTTGCAGGGCCGAGATGCCGTTCCTGGTCTGCGAGAGCAGGTACATGGCCAGGAACCAGGTGGCGACGGGCAGCTTGGTGGCTTGGAAGAGGGTGCCGGCCAGCAGCGAGATCTGGCGCTTGCAGCGGTTGCACTGGAAGGTGGTGCGGCG
>JAJDWM010000397.1 GCA_022825595.1 Bryobacterales bacterium
CAAGTGCCACACTTGGCCAATTTCCCGTCAGTGAGCGGATCCATCCCAAGACACAGCTGCAGGAATGGCTTCAGGCCCGCGGACAGCCCTTGCCCGTCTATCGCCCGGTGGGTGGTCGCGATCCCGGGAAGGCCAGCACGTACGAAGTGGAGGCCCGGGTGCTTGGCCATTCCATTCGCGCCGAGGCCGACCGTAGGAAGGCGGCGGAGGCCATCGCAGCCGAACACCTGCTGGCCGTCTTGGTTGCTGCTGAGGCGGCGGGCACGAAGGGGCCGGAGGGAAGCGAACGGCCTTCGGCTGGGAGGCGGCCGTGAGGCTGCGGGCCGCGATCGCTGCGCTGGGCTTACTGACGCCCATGGGCGCGTCCGCAACCATTAACGAGCAGGCGTCTTTGTCCGCGGTGCGCAAGTTCCAGCAGATATCTGAACAGACACTGCCCAGCGGCACGACTGTCGAATTCAGCGAGGACGAGCTGAATGCCTTCCTGCAGTTCCACGGATCTCCGCTGGTCCCGGACGCCGTGCAGGACCCGGAGCTCGAGCTCCGCGATGGCGGGGCGGAGTTTCGTGCGCAGATTGAGCTCGGTGAGGCGGCCTCGGCATCCGACAGCTTGCCATGGATGATGCGGCTGCTGCTGCGGGGCACGAGAGCCGTCGCGGTGGACGTGGATTACAGCGTCCGAGAGGGCAGGGCGTCGGCAGAGATTGTGCGCCTGACGATCGAAGGTGTCGAGATACCGGGGGACGTCTTGGAGTGGCTCCTGGAAGCCTACGCTCCACCTGAGCTCAAACCCTTTCTCAGCGGCGAGCAGCAAGAGGTCGGACTCGGCCTTCGCGAACTGCGGATCTTGGAGGGCTTGGCCGTCGCAACGGTCGAGTAGGGGCCACTTGGACCGCACTGAGCGCGACCTTCGAATTCTGGAGTACATGCGGTCCCGCCAGGCCGACATTGTGGCCCTGATCCGCCGATTGGTGGAACTCGAGTCGCCGACATCGAGCAAGGCGGCGGTGGACAGGGTAGGTACCGCCGTTGCCGATGTCGCCGAGAGCGTGGCCAGCGTCCAGCGCCATCCTGCTACGGATTTCGGCGATCACCTGAGGATCGCCTTCGACATTCCCTCGCATCGAGACGGCCAGTTGCTTGGTTTGGGGCACATCGACACTGTCTGGGAGATCGGCACCCTGCGACGGATGCCTTGGAGGCACGCGAAGGGCAAGTACTGGGGTCCTGGTGTGTTCGACATGAAGGCCGGCGTCGTGTACCTTCTGTTCGCGGCCTTCGCCCTTCGCGATCTCCGAATCCGACCCCGTCGGCAGATCGTTGTGCAGCTCAACTCGGACGAGGAGGTCGGGAGTCCGACATCCACGGTCCACACGAAACGCGAGGCGAGCCGCAGCGCCGCCGTCTTGGTGGCGGAGCCAAGCGCCGGACTGGACGGGCGCCTGAAGACGGCCCGCAAGGGAGGCGCGACGTATGAGGTCGTCGTGCGGGGCGTGCCGTCACACTCCGGGCTGGACTTCAGCGCCGGCGCCAGCGCTATCGGTGAGCTTGCGCGGCAGGTCGGCGTTGTCTCCCGCTGGACGGATCTGCGGACTGGGCTAACGGTCAATCCAGGCCTGATCCAAGGGGGCACAGCCTCGAATGTAGTGGCCGCCGAGGCGACCGCCACATTTGATGTGCGATTTGTCACCAAGGGTCAGTCGGAAGCCATCGATCGGAGGTTTCGGTCGCTCGAACCGGTCGACACACGCTGTGCGATTCGGGTCTTGGGCGGGACACGAAAGCTACCCATGGAGCGCACACCGGACGTTGTTCGCCTGTTGCGGACGGCTCAGGACATCGCCAAGCGCATGGGAGTGAACCTCGGGGAAGCGGCCGTTGGCGGTGGGTCTGACGGCAATACGACGGCCGCGATGGGCGTGCCCACGCTGGACGGCCTAGGCGCGGTTGGCGAGGGTGCACACTCCTTGAACGAGAGCATTCTCGAGTCGCGCATTGCCGACCGGGCTGCGCTGGTGGCAGCCCTTGCGTCCGAGTTGTAGCGTCCGGCTCAGGTCCCGCGCCTGACGAGCTGTGCAGCCTTGACCAGCAGCGCCGCCAAGGCGGCCAGAAAGCCAAGAAGGGTGATCGGCGGCATGGAGCCAGGCCACGACGCGAGGTCGAACCAGCCCTTGTACCCCATCGCCAATGTGTGCCCGCACGCCAGCGCCAGAGTGCCATAGCCCATGTGCTGGGCCGTGAGCCAGCGAGCCATACCGAGAGCCTCGTACATGTAGGGAAGGGTTGCGATTGCCGGAATCAGGAGGCACCCGTACGCCAACACTCCGAAAAGGAAAGTCATTTCTCCTGTGAGGTTGAGCTTTCCGGATTCGGCGAAGAATTTCGCGTAGTTCGCGGGCGACAGCAGAACCATGGCCATCAGGATGTGCACGGTGATCATGGCGAAGCCCGCCAGGCCTAGGAACTTAGCCTTCGCTCGGACGTTCTCGCTTCCGGCCGGTCCGCCGAAGGCCTTTCCGACCGCATAGGCCAGTGCGATCAGGATCACACCAGCAAAGGCAACCGACTTGTTGACGATGTACAGGGGAACATGGACCCATTCGACTCCCTGGAACACGTTGTATCGAACGATCGCGTAGATGAGGCAGGGAATCCAAACGCCCAAGACCCACCCGACCTGCTCATGCCGGGCTAGCCGGATTGTTGAACCGGGGTTGGGTCTCAGACCGCCGGTGAGTCTCTGTCCGATCGGCATTACCTCAGGATGGTATCGAACTGCTTCCCGGCGTCCTGACGAATGTCATTGTGCTC
>JAJDWM010000480.1 GCA_022825595.1 Bryobacterales bacterium
CCTCTGTGGGCGGAAAGACCGGCGTCAACCTCGAGAGTGGCAAGAACCTGGTTGGGGCGTTTCACCAGCCACGGCTGGTGGTGGTCGATCCTGCCACGCTCGACACACTTCCCGAGAGGGAATACCGTGCGGGAATCCAAGAGGTGGTCAAGCACGGGATCATTCGCAGCGCAGATCTGTTCGCGTTCATGGAGTCGCAGCGCGAGGCGGTGCTCGCCCGAGAGCCGGCGGCCGTGGAGCGCATGATCGGCGACTCCGTCCGCATCAAGGCCGCGGTCGTGCGCGAGGACGAGCGCGAAGGCGGGCTGCGGAGGATCCTCAACTTCGGCCACACGCTCGGCCACGCCTTAGAGGCCGAGACCGGCTATCGTGTGCTGCTGCACGGGGAGGCCGTCGCGTTCGGCATGGTTGCCGCGGCGCGGCTCTCGGAATTGCGCGGACGCCTGCGCGCGACAGATCGCAGCCGCATCGAGAGCGTGGTCCTCTCATACGCGCCTGACCTGCGGGACGGCCTGCAGTCCGTGGAGCCCGCTAGGGTTGCCGCCCGGATCGGCGGCGACAAGAAGGCGGTCGGGGGAAAGGCTCGGTTTGTTCTGGCGACGGCCATCGGCCGGACGGCCGAAGAGCTCGACCCGCCAGCGTCCGACGTGCTCTCGGCCACCCGCCACGCGCTAGAGGCGTGTCGTAGGGCTGGCCGGGAAGCGGGGCAATAGCCCATGGCCGACGCACGCGCGGCCCGGGGAGCGTGCCCGGCGGGGATACGGCCGGGTGACGAGACGGCGGCGGCAAGCGCCGTCCGGGAGATGTTCGGGCGGGTTGCGCCCCGCTACGACCTGCTCAACCACCTTCTTTCCGGCCAGCTTGATGTCTACTGGCGCAGAAGACTCGTGCGCGCGGTCCGCCCATACCTGCAAAGGCCGGGGCTGCGCTTTGCCGACCTTTGCTGCGGCACTGGGGACTTGGCGCTGGCGCTAACCAAGGAGCGCCGAAGACTGGCTTCCGCTCGGTCGGGTGTGCCCTTGGCGGCCGATTTCTGCAGGCCCATGCTGGAACGTGCCAAGTCGAAGCTGGCGCAGGCCGGCTCGCACTGCGAGCTGGCCGAGGCAGATGCGACGCGGATGCCCCTCGCGGATGCCAGCTTGGATCTCGTCACCATCGCCTACGGGTTTCGGAATCTTGCCAGCTACGATCGGGGAGCCGCGGAATTCCGGCGTGTTCTGGCCTCCGGCGGATGCTTGGCGATGCTGGAGTTCTCCCAGCCCCCGTCCGTCGTGTGGGGCGCGCTGTTCGGTGCATACTTCCGTCACGTGCTGCCACGGCTCGGAAACCTCGTGTCCGGAAGCGGCCAGGCGTACTCGTACCTGCACCGCTCGGTGCAGCACTTCCCGTCGCCAGCCGAGATCCGCCGCATGCTCTTGGACCGCGGCTTCACGCGCGTGGAGATGCAATCGTTGACCGGAGGCGTCAGCGTGCTCTACTTGGCGTATGTTTGAGCAGCCTGACAGGCCACTTGGCGAGCCATCCAATTCCGACTGGCTGTTCTGGGCTCGGCTGACTGTCAAGGTCCTGCTTGTATTCGGGGCGCTCTACGTCGGATACCACTTCTATGAGCGGCACCGGCTGGCGAACGTGGAGCTTGACAGGCCGGAGACTCGCCAGCGCAAGCTGCCCGCGGACGTGTTCGCGTTTGTCCCCAGGTCGTATGTCACCGACCTGGAGTCGGCCCGGCGACGCCTCGTCGGGAAGCCGTTGTGGGTCAAGGAGGGCTACCGCTGGCAGTACCAGCCAAGCGGGCAGGTCTTCGGCCCGCTGGAGCGAATCGTGCCGACCGCCGTAGAGGCGCGCGGCAACGAAGCCTTTCTTGTGTTCGAGAAGGATGGCGGTCGGGCGCGGTTCGGGATCGGCAGTCCGCAGCGGGTCTTCATCGACGACATCTTCTTCGTCGAGGACCCCAAGGAGATCTACGACCACTGGACTCCCGAAATGTGGCAGGCCGCGGCGGCAGGGGAGGTGGCGCCGGGCATGAGCGAGATCCGCATTGGCTTTGCGCTGGGAGCGGGCGAGGTCGTGCGTCAGTCCCCGGGCGCGGCGACCCGCATTGTGGACTACAAGTTGTGCGCCGCAGCCGGACTCGAGCCGGTGCGGGTTACCTACTTGGATCACGTGTCGACGGCGATCGAGCCCTTGCCTCGCTGATGACCGCTTGGACGGCGGGGGCGTCGAGCCCCGTGCCTACCATGCCCAAGGGAAGGCTAGGTCAGGCTGGTTTGCGTAGCGCTGCATGGTCAGCTCTAGTCGCTGCCCCGCGCCCGGCGCAAGCCGCGCCGTGAACGCGCTAGTGTCCAAGTCCATCTGGTGCGTTCCGCCGTCTAGGCGAGTGAACTGGTGCTCGGCATAGGCGCCTGCCTGGACCACGACGTCCCGGGACTCTTCTTGGTTGAGGTTGACCAGCGTGACTCCCACCGTGTCGGGTCCCAGGCTGTCCACGAGCGCCGCCACATCAGGCGGTAGGCCTGCCCTACCGCGCTGCGGGTCGAAGTACCGCAGCCGGCTGTGCAGCACCCAGATCCGTCCGTTCGCGAAGTAGCCGCCCGTCGTCAGTTCGGCGAGCGTGTCAGTAGTGGCGGGCATGATTCCGAGCAGGTAGTCCGCCAAGCGGGTTTCTGGCGTCGTTGTGTCGGCTTCCTGTAGATCGAGCCGGCCTTGGATGTGCTCGAGGTCAGCTCGCAAGGCGCGCACCGGATACCCGGCATCGTTGCCCCGGAGGTAGTCGATCCAAGGCTCCCCGCCCTTCGGGATGCGCTCAAGGTCGTCCTGCCGCATGGACCAGAGGTAGATCTCGGCCAAGCGGTCTGCGTACGTCACCGGCTGGAACCGGTAGAACTCGGGCTCGCCGTTGAACGCGTACCCCCGTGGGTCGCCGTACATCGTCGGCAGCAGCCTGACGGCTCTGTCTTCGTCGAAGCGAGCCGCTTCTAGGATGCGGTCCATTTGCGTGCGGAGCACGTCGATGTATGCCTGGTCGCCGGTCAGCAGGAGCCCATTGGCGAATCCTTGGAAGCTTGCCGCCGTGAAATAGTTGCGGTGCGCGATCTGCTGGAGCTCGCCATCAAAGATCGTGAAGTTCCAGCCGTAGGTTCCCTTCCACCACTGGCCGTCGTGCTCGCCTCCCAGCGATCCGTCCAGGCCAATGTTGGACGGGATCATGCCACCGGTTGCTGCAGCCCGCTCCCTCCAGGCGTCCAGGTATTCCAAAGTCCAGTCCTTGTACTTCTGCCTGCCGGTCAGGGCGTAGGCATTAGTGCCCAGCAGCGTAGCGGCCAGGTTCAGGAAATTGTCCCCGACTGAGTCCAAGTACTCGTCGCAGTGCGCCAGCATGCGCGGGTACCACTCCTCGAGGTCCAGCAGGGCCGATCTTCTGGCCGGATTGTGCAGGAGGTGGAACTTGCCACGGATTGGATCGCCAACCCAGTCGTAGACGGTGGCCCTGCGCAGCATCGGCCCAAGGCTCCCGTTCCAGATGCTGCGGATGACCTTGTGTTCCGGGTCGTAGTTTGGGGCATCCGGATCCTCGCCCGTGTACATCTGTGCGAAGCGTTCCATCCGTTCCACCAGCAGGTCGTTCTCAGGGTCAGAGTGGCCCATCAGCAGGAACGCCCGCATGCCCTCTGCGGTATGGAACCAGTCCGACTGAGTGATGAACTCGCGATGGTAGGCTCCGTTGCTGGCGAGGGTCGTCAGCTCGGTGCGCAACTCCCCGTATTGCTTCAGGTGGCCCTCAAGCCCCTTCTTGTAGAGCTCCAGGACGGAGTCCGAACCGCCCAGAGTGTGCAGCAGCGTCCAATTGTAGAACGTCTCGATCGCGTCGTCGGGGCCGTCCAGCGTGCCCCAGCGCGGCGTATGCAAGAGGTATCCCCGCTCATCGAGGTAACGCTCGGAGAACTTCTCGACGGCCGCCGAGTTCGCATCCAGCACTTCGCGTTCCAAGACGGCCCACTCCGGGGCCTGCATTGGAGAGCCGATCTCGACGATCGGCAGTTCGGAGCATGCTGTGAGGGCAAATAGCAGCGGTGGCGCAATGGTGAGTCGAGTGCGCATGGCCACCCCATCCTACTCGCAAGCTCCCTCGGGCTTGGCGGGAGGGTGCGCTGATCCTAGTACTGGAGAGGCTGGTGGATGCCAGGCGGTTCGGATGGGGCAACTCCGAGGCGCATGGCCGTGAATTGCCCGGTCCAAGCCAGCAACGTGATACCAAGTCCGACGAGGCAGGGGAGGAATCCGCAGGGAGGCCTGCCCGAAGCCCCACGTCGTTATTGAGCACGACAACGGACCTTCTAGGGGACCGCTCTGCACTCAAGCAATCCTTGCTCGAAAACGAGACAAGGAGACTAGTGGTCCGTCAAAACAGGTTTTTGGGGTAGACGGACTTGAGCTTCCGACGCGCGTCGCCGATCTTCATTTGCCAATCCACCCCTCGCTGGCGCGCGTTGACGTCGGTCGTCCACGCGGCGATCTCGGCCCGCAATGTGTCCAGATCTCCTATCCGCCGACCGCTCAGGCACTGGCGCGTCATCGCACTGAGTTCGTTCTCCGCGATGTTGAGCCAGCTGCCGTGCTTGGGCGTGTAGTGGAACTCGATGCGCCTCACCAGATCTCTGGCCCGGGCCGGATCGAAGGCCTCGTAGAACGCTCCGGGCGTGTGCGTGTTGAGATTGTCCAACACTAGGCACAGCTTGTCGCAGCCTGCGTAGGGGCCTTCCAGCAATGCGGCCACTTCCTGTGCCCAGTCCACCTTCGTGCGACGCTTGCGCGCGGTGGCTTGCCGCCAGCCCGACAACGGCTCGCAGAACATGAACACGGCGGCCGTCCCAGCACGCTCGTACTCGTAGTCCACGCGCTGCGGCTGTCCCAGCGTCGCTGGCAGCGATTCCCGCGTCTCCTTCACCAGCTGCACCGGCTGCTCGTCCATGCACACCACCGGCTGCTGCGGGTCGTGCGGGCGCTCGTAGACCTCCAGCACGTCCTCCATGCGCGCGACGAACTCGGCATCCTCCTTCGGCGGAATCACCCAATACTGCACTTTGCGCCCGCAAATGCCGTTTTTTTTAGCGTCTGCCGGACTGTTTCGTGGCTGATTGAGTCCGCCAGCCCCAGTTCCACGACATGTCTGGCCAGCAGCCGCAGCGACCAGTTCGCATAGCCCTCTGGCGGCGAGCCGAGACGCAGCGCAATCAGCCGTGCCTCCTGCTCGCCGTCAAGCAGCTTGGGAACCGGAGGGGCACTGCGCTGCTTGCCGCAAAGCGCGAGATCGAAACCCTCCAAGACGCACCGTTTGCGCACGTTCTCGACCGTCTGGACCCGACAACGGAAGGCCTCGGCGGCTTGTCGGTCCGTCCAGCCCGGTCCGTTGGTGTCGACTTGCAACAGGATCCGGGCGCGCCGCGCCTTCTGGCTGCTGCCCTTGAGGCGAGCGATTGTGTCTTCGCAGACGCCACGTTCCTCGTCCGTGAGCCGGACAA
>JAJDWM010000464.1 GCA_022825595.1 Bryobacterales bacterium
TGATGACCCGCCTCGACGACCTCACGATGGACTGGTTTCGGCGGACGGGCGACGACTGGCGGGAGCGCAGGGACCAGCCCTACCGTTAGGGAAGCCGGGCGGCGGCTCCCCGCGCCTCAGTTGGGGCGCAGTGTCGCTTCCTCGCCAAACTCGCCCATAATGCGGCGTCGCCCTGAATAGCCCTCCTCGGTCGAATGCCACCATTCGATCCTCGGCTCACCAAGCTTCCAGCACAGGTAAACCTCGACACCATCAAGCAGGGCAGGGAAGTCAAGCAGCCCCATGTCCAGGTCCTTGACGAGACACCCGCTGCGCTGGATCTCTGACACCTTTTTTTCGATAGAGTGCACCAAGGAAACGCGCTCCAGCCGTTGGTGCGCCACCTGAGCGGGGTTGACCTCTGCCCCACCCGTCATGCAAATGTGCGCCGACAGGTCGCTCATGGCTTGATCAATCGCCTCAACCCGCTCCTTGTCCGCAATTGCCTCTGTCAAGCCCTCCTTGATGGTGGGGAGCAGCCCTTCGGCCTCCTGCAGAGTGAAATAGCGCGGCATGTCAAGCACTCCTTTCCCGAGGCACTTTCCCCTACTGTATCAGAAATCTTCCGGAATGTTCTGAGGCTGAGGGGCTTCAGCCTGACTCTGACGCCAGGGCCGCCTGCATGGACTGCCGGACTCTGGCCATTAGGGCGAGGCGGTCTCCCTCGGCTAGCCCTGCGGTCGGAACGGGCGCGTGGAACGAAAGGGTGACGACGCCTGGCCGCAGGTGTCTCGCACCCTTCGGCATCAGTGCCCGCGCGTTGTGCACGGTGATAGGCACGACGGGAACGCCGGTCTCGATCGCCATCTGAAAGGGCCCGGTCCGGAATGGCAGCAGGTCTTCGGTGGGGTTGCGCGTACCCTCAGGGAAGACAAGCATCGAGACTCCAGACCGTAGCGTTTGGGTTGCGTCCCGGAGGGCTTTCTTCCGCGATTGCTTTGCTCCTCGATCGACAGGAATGAACCCGCCCATGCGCATGGTGTACCCCAGGAGCGGAATGCGACCCAGCGAGTCTTTGATGATGACTGCCACTCGAGGCAGCACGGCGAACAATGCCGGGGCTTCCACGTTGCTGACGTGGTTGGCCACGAAGACGCAGCAGGGGTGCAGACGTGCTCGTTCCGGCCTGAGCAGCCTCAGCCGGACGCCCGAAAGGGCAAGACCAATCCGGCAGCCCTGCCGCGCCATCCAGTAGATCGGCCGGATCGACCTTGTCAGCCAAGTGAGAGGCACGAACAGGGGCACTACGATCGCGACGTACAGGAGGATGAATGGATACGTCAGAAGGTAGGAGCGCCACATTCGGATTGCCAGCATCCTAGCACCCGGCGCTTGGCCTCCGCGGTAACCGTTGGGCCCGCCGGATCGGGTGCCGCGGTCGGAGGTTCGAACCCGCCAATTCAAGTCGCCGCGACCGCCAAGCCGGCCAGCGAGCAAAGGTTCCAAGGGGCGTCCCGCTGCCCGCGATCACCCTATGCCCGCTGTCGGCGCAGACTAGTGGGGGCGGCGCTCGGGATTGGCGGTGGTCGCCGGCTGTGCCGTGATACACCGGCATTCGCCCTCATCCGCGAACGACCCGCTCAGGGCGGCTCGGAGGTCAGAATGAGGTCCGCATTGGCTGCAATGCGAACGTAGGCATCCTCGGAATTTTCGAGGACATGGCCCCGGAATCGTCCGATCCGGAAGCGCCCGGAAGATGCCAGCAACACGCACCTTCCGGGGAAAGTGGGTGGTCCTTTTCTTCGCTGATTGCGGGTCCGAATCCTCCCGTCGCAGCGGTGTGCGGGGTCGGCGCTGCTATTATGCAGAGAGGATGATCTGCCGCCCACTGTTTGGCATTGGGTAGCTTTGATTCCGTGTGCCGGGCGCAGTCCCGGAGGTGAGAGAAGTGAGAATCGATTACTCGGGCCTTAAGGCTGCGCTTACGGATCGGGACCGCTCCAAGCTGCAGCGGAAACTTGTCAAGATCCAGCGTATCCTCACGCGCAGGGGCGAGTTGCAGTCGCAGATTCGGCTTTCTCGCCAGCGCCACCTATGCGCCGCCGAAGTCACGCTGCGCGCCAAGCGGCACACGTTAGTCGTGGCAGGCACGGGCAGCACTCCCTTTTCGGCCACGCTCGGTGCGCTTGACAAGCTTGAGAAACAGGCGATTCGCCATCGCCGCAAGATCATCGACACACACCGGCCCGGCCGCCAGCGCGATCGGCCCTCGCCCCTCGTGGAACTCTACATGCGCCAATCGGGTCCGGTTCCGCAATTTCCCGCGGAACCGCCCGACCGGAGTCCCCGGATCGTGCGCTCAGTTGGGATCGAGCCGAAGCCGATGACGCCCGACGAAGCCCTGCTGCTGCTGGAGGGTGGCCGTCGGGACTTCGTCCCTTACCGCGACGCCACCACCGGCAAAGTCAGCGTGCTCGTGCGCCGCCGAGACGGAGACGCCGAACTCGTAGAGGGTGACTAGCCTTGGGCCGAGTGCCGGCGGCGGTGACGCTGGCCCGCAGTTCGCGCCTCGCCGTCGTGACCGGCCTGAGCGGGTCGGGAAAGGGCACGGTACTCCGGGCGCTCGAGGACATGGGCTTCTACACCGTGGACAACTTGCCCGTCGATTTGATGATGCCCTTTGCGGACTCCGGACCGTTGGCGGATTCTGCGGTCCGCGCAGCGCTGGTCGTCGACATCCGTAGCCGCCAAGGACTAGCGCGCTTCCCGCCCGTATACAGGGAAATCCGGACTAGAGTTCCGGCCGTGTTGATGTTTCTGGAGGCTGGCGACGCCGCCCTGCAGCGCCGCTTCAGCGAGACCCGCCGACCCCACCCTGTAGGCGGGGCCTCCGTCGCCGAGTGCATCGCAGCGGAGCGCGCGCTGATGGCCCCGATCCGCGCACTGGCGGACATCGAACTCGACACGACCGACTTCAATGTTCACGACTTGCGTCGGCGGGTGATTGACGTTTTCCGCGGTGACTCCGAGGCTAGCGGCCTCCGCGTGACGGTAGGCAGCTTCGGCTTCAAGTACGGCGCTCCCGTCGACGGCGATGTTGTCCTGGACGTGCGGTTCCTCCCGAATCCGCACTACGAGCCCACGCTTCGAGACCTGACAGGCCGGACTCCCGAGATTGCGCGCTTTCTCGAGTCCTACCCGGAGACCCACGAGTTCCTAGATCACGTCATGGGCCTACTGGAGTTCGTCGTGCCGCGCTATGCGTCCGAGGGCAAGAGCTACATCTCCATCTATCTCGGCTGCACAGGAGGCCGGCACCGGTCCGTATACCTTGCCGAAGAAGTGGCCAAACGACTCTCGGAAGGAGGCCGCCCCGCGCGCGTCCAGCATCGCGACATCGACAAGGAGGGCTGACAGCGACGCTCGAAGCCTAGATTTCCTCGATTTCCGCGCTTGTCTCGATCTCAATCGTTCCCTTTACGCTCATGGCCGCCGGGCACTTTGCCTGGTGCGTGTCCAAGGCGCGCTGGGCCCGATCCCGCGTTCCCGCGGGGATCTTGAGGTGATAGTGCACACGAATGCGCGTGATGCGGATCACTCCTTCCACGTTCTCGATGTATCCCTCGACATCGCTCCGGACGCGGTCGGGGTGGTTCGGAATCCTGCGAACTGCCAGGGCCCCTGACAGAGTGCCGGTCAGTCAACCGCCAACCGCTGCGACCATGTGATCGAGCGTTGCCGGCAGATCCCGCTTCGGTTCCATGCGGTAGAAGTGCTTGATGCCGCCGTGGACGCCGAACTCCAGCGGGGCATCGAACCCTTCGACGAAGGCCCTCCGCTCGGGAGGCTGGTCTTGGAAGATGCGGATCTTTGAGGTGTGGATCAACTCGCCCATGTCCTAGATCGTACCGCCCATTCGGCCACCGGACGCCGCGGGCCTCATGGAGCCTCGTCGGTGCGCGTCCGGCGCCAGGCGGCCGTGTCGGCTATATTGCGCCGCAATGTCTCCACATCCGGCCCGTCGCGCCCCTTCAGGTAGACTGCCATGTCCGCATCGTATTCCGCCGCCGACTCGAAGTCTTGGCCGCGGTCTCCCGTGTCGCGAATCCAATCCTCCAGCAGGCCGCGCATCTTGCCCAGCGTCTTCTTGTGGTCGGGCGATCCTGCAAGATTGCGCATCTCCCAGGGGTCTTCCGCCAGGTCATAGAGCTCCTCCCGGGGTCTGGAGGCAAAGAACATCGCATCGATTCGCTTCGGGAGTGCGCCTTCCCTGTGCAGTGCCTGAAGGGCCTTCAGGACGGCCTTGGCGTCCTTGTAGCGGTTCGGCTGCAAATGCGGCCTTTCGGGCACGAAGTTGCGGATGTAGCGGTACCTCTCTGTGCGGACGCTGCGGATACGGTCCACCGTCTCGTCGCAGCGGTCGCGCGCCGACACCACGTAGTCTCTCGCCGCGGCGCCAGGCCCAAACAGTGGCCGGCCCTCCATCCAATCCGGGACATCGACGCCGGCGAATGCCAGAGTGGTTGCCGCGACATCGATGTGCGCCACGAGATCCTCACGGACAAGGCCCGCCTCAACCCGGTCGGGAGCGCGGACAATCAGTGGCACCTTAGTCCCCTCCTCGGTCACGAACTGCTTTCCGCGGGCGTGGCTGACTCCGTGGTCGCTGAGGAAGAACACCGCCGTGCTGCCGCTGATGCCCTCCCGCTCCACGCGCTGCAGGATCTGGCCGACTTCCCAGTCCACATGCTCCACGGACTCCAGGTACTGCGCCCAGTCCTTCCGAATGTCCGGATGGTCCGGATAGTACGGCGGCAGGGTGACCTTCTCGGGCGGAATGCCGGACGTGCGAACCCCCCGGAGCCGTTCAAGCGAGCGTTGGTTGCGGCGCTTGCCGCCGCGCAGCTGGATCTGCGCGAAGAACGGCTGGCCGTCCGCCCTGTCGGCCCAGTCGGCTGCGTCGTAGAGGTCGGCAGGGAATTCGAAGTTGTAGTCCGTCTTGCCCTTGCGTAGGTCGCCGCTGTCCAGAAGAGTACCGTTCGTGACGTAGTATCCGGCCCGCCGCAGGATAGCCGGCAGCGGTTCGACGCCTTGCGGCAGCTGTATGCGCAGGTCGCCCCGCCCGCTTCGATGGTTATGCGCGCCGATCGAAGTCTGGTACATGCCGGTGACGATTGCCGACCGTGACGGCGAGCAGACCGGCGCGGTCACGAAAGCCCGGGTGAACGTCGCCCCTTCGGCCGCCAGCCGGTCCACGTTGGGAGTCTTGGCCATCGACTCCCGGAAAGGGCCGAAGTGGTCCGACTGATCCTCCGAGATGATCCAGATGATGTTCGGCTGCTCTGAGGCTGCCGAGGCTGGCATCGCGATGGTCGCCGCGACTGCGGCGGCTGCCAAGATCCGCATTTCCGTCCCATTATGCCCTTGGGACGGCCGAAGTGCGTGTCGCTCGGGGGTCAGCTTCCCGGGAAGCCGCTCAGCAGCCGCGCGAGGGCGCGGCCGAAGTCCTGAGCCTTCGAGATGGTGGAGACGACCAAGCCATGGGGCCGCAGCGCCGCCTCGATGGCTCCCGTCCAGGGATAGCTTTGGGGGTTGCGGTGGAACGCAAACTGGTGTAGCACGGCAGGGTGTGCGCTCGGGCGGAACTGGCCCTCGTCCAGCCTTGCTTCGCGATCCACCTTCTGTCCGATGACCACCAGTGCGTCCGGAGCGCGCGGCTCTGCGGAGAGAGCGCGGGTCAGCACGTCCTCCAGGAACCGCTGCTCCCCGTCAGGATCCGCCAGCTGGTCGAATTCGACCACTCCCCCCGGCGTCTCCTCAATCGCGTCGCCCAGCGACTGGAAGTCGAGCCGCGGCTGTCCCCGGACTTCGTACACGAGTTGCCGGTCGTACGCATTGAATGCGATCAGGCTGAACAGGCCCAGCCGCGGCTCGGCGTGCAGGGAGCGGAGCATGCCGACGATGCACTCGACCTCGTGGCCGCTGAGCCTGAAGCGGTCGCGCTCCAATGGGGCGAGGTTGAGCAGCAGCGAGATGTGCAGCCCCCCGTTCCGGTCCGATGCGCGCGCGACCGGCGGGGCCTCGGCGAAGGTGCTCTCGCTGAACGGTGCGATGTGGTTGGGAGGGGCGGCTGCTGCGAGCCCTGCCACGGCGGGCGGCAGCCGCGCGGTGGCGGTCCAGTGGGCGGAGCAGACTTGGCCCGCGCGGTTGCGCATCAGCCAATCGATCTCGTACTGGCCCGGGCCGACGACGAATCGTCCGGGAAATGTCGCCCTGCCGCCGCCTTCGGCGCTGGCGGCACCGACGGGGAATGTCTGGCGGAAGAAGGCAGGCTTGCGGTCGGGGCCGGAGACCGGGCGCACTCTGAAGAGCACGCGGAGGTCGTCCCCCCCGGCGGCGACGGAGTCGGCCTGCACCTGGACGACATAGCCCGCCGTGAACTTCAGGTCAAAGCCGAGGTGCGGTTGTTGCGGCGTGACCCGGCAGGGAAGATCCTTGCGATCCTGGTCGCCGGCCAGAACGGCACGGTCGCTGGGTTGGAAACGCAGGGCCCGGCCAGGCGCGGTGTCAAACAGGTGTTGGGCGGGCAAGCTCGCCGCGACGAGAGCCATGGGCAGTACCCACCGGACCGGTCGCGGCCGCACGGGGCTCAATTCACCCTCCCGGCCCGAGAACAGGCGTCTTGGATGGCACGGACTGCTCGCTCGCAGCCCGCGCGGTCGACGTCTTGGTGGGTCACCATGCGCACGCGTCCTGGAGCCAGAGCCAGCACGAGCACTCCCGAGGCGCGCAGTGCTGCCGTGAAGCCGGAGTTGGAATGGCCGGTGCCCGAAATGTCGGCGAACAAGATGTTCGTCTCGACGTTGCCCGGGACGACTGCCATGCCTGGCACTTCTGCGAGGGCCTCCGCAAGGAATCGGGCATTCTCGTGCGCCGCAGGAATGTTGACAGGGCTCTGTTCGAGGGCCACGAGGCCGGCTGCTGCCAGCACGCCGGCTTGGCGCATGCCGCCACCCAAGGCCTTGCGCACCAAACGTGCCTCGCCAATGAATTCCCGAGTGCCGGTCAGAAGGGATCCGACCGGGGCTCCCAGGCCCTTGGATAGGCAGAACGTTAGCGAATCCACCGTGGCCCCAATATCGGCCACCGATACGCCGAGAGCCGCCGCGGCATGAAAAACGCGGGCACCGTCCATGTGGACGGGGATCCCGGATTCGGCCGATCGCGACCGGATCTCCGTGAGCGCCGCCATGGAGTACACTCGCCCGCCCGCTTGATTGTGCGTGTTCTCCAGGGCGATCAGGCCTGTGCCTCGGAAGTGGTCCGACGGCCTCCTTACGCGCGGGCGAATGGATTGCCAGTCAAGGCGCCCGTCCGCGGCCGGAATCGATCGGGCGAGGCAGCCCGAGAACCTGGCGAGCATGCCCATCTCGTACAGGACGATGTGGGAATTCTCCTCGCAGATCACTTCCTGTCCCGGGGACGTGTGCGCGGCCACGGCGATCTGGTTGCCCATCGTGCCAGAGGGCACGAAGAGCGCAGCTTCCTTGCCTACCAGTTCCGCCGCCCTGCGCTCCAGCGCGTTGACCGTCGGATCTTCCCCAAAGACGTCGTCCCCTACTTCTGCGTCGTGCATCGCCCGCCGCATTGCCGGGGTCGGTCGTGTCACCGTGTCGCTGCGGAGGTCAACAGTGCTCAATCTGTCACTCCCAGGGCGCCCAAGCGCCCGTTACAAACGAAAAGACCATTGTCGCACCGCTTCCGGCTGGATCCACCTGCGGAAGCCGGGAATTTGGCATGAGAGCCAGTAGTCGGGCCAGTCGATGCTCTCCGGCTCCCATGGCAGGGCGGCCCGCCAGTCCTGATCGGCGCCCGCATAGGCTTGGCGGATGTTGACCGTCTCGAAGACGTACTGGTGGTCGTGAATAAATGGCAGGTACTGGCGGAAGGTCTCCGCATGGAATCCGAGCTGGAGCTCGAGCGGCCGCAGGCGGGCGGCCTGCGCACGGCGCCCCGCACGACGGAGCAGCCAGCGAACGCGGGAGATCCGCCGACGCAGCCGGGCACGCCGGCGCTCGGCATCGGCTGGGGCGAGGAACCGCAGTCGGGGGAACGGGACGAGCCATGCGGGGGGACCTCCGGCCCGTCCTCCATTTCCGCGGGACTGGCCGTGCAGCAGGCGAATAAGGTCTCCCAGCGGGTACGGATTGACGTCCGACGTGGCCAGTTGGTAGACGGGCTTCGCATCGCCCTCCAGCAGCTTCCGCGCGACTGTCAGAGCGGCAGCGGCCACATAGTCGACGGGCACGACCTCCAAGCTCAGCTCGGGACGCGCCGGCCAGTCCCGAAGGCCTCCTAGTGCCATCAGCGCCAGCGGGGCCGCTGTGCGGCCTCCCTCGATCCAGCCCGGAAACGGATAGGCCAGCGCACTCTCGACGATCGCCGGCCTGACAATGGCATGCCGCACCTCAGCACGGGTGGCCAGAACTTGCTCTCCCAACGCCTTGGTGTACGTGTATGTGTTGACCCATCCCCAGCGGGCGGCCCGTCGGCGGCCGAGTTCGGCCAGCGACTCGGCCCGCTCGGGGCCCTCGAGGCCCCGCGCCGCTGGTTCCGCCAGCCGCCGGCAGTTCTCCAGCTCTGCCAGAGCACGGAAAGATCTGTCGCCAGTCCCGCCCCGTCGCGGATAGTAGCCTTCGACCGGCTCGGTCTCCTCAACTAAACCGTCGTCCTCGCCCGCCACGTAGCAAGTCGATATGTGCACCAGCCGCGCCTCGATCAGCTTGCAGAGCTCGGCCACCCTGAGGACGGAGTCCACGTTGGCGCGGATGGAGGCGTCCAACGGCGGAAAGAAGTCGACCAGCCCGGCGCAGTTGATTACCACGCCGACCCGCCCTGCGATCGACCGGACCTCCCGCTCGGCGATTCCCGCCAGCGGTTCGGCGGCGTCACCGGATAGCACGTGGACGCGGCTCTCGACCACGTCCCGGCCGCACTTTCGGACTAGTGGCTCCAGAGCAGGGGAGTCGAGGACGTCCGATCGGAAGCGCTCCGCCGCGCCCTGTTCGCGCCGGGGCCGGATCAGGACGTGCACACGGCGTACGTCGGGAAAGCGGTCCAGCAGCATCGCCAGGACCACCTTGCCGACAAAGCCGTTGGCGCCGGTAATCAGGGGTTCAATATCCCGGAACATCCTTCCCGCGCAGACCCTGTCGAGATCCCCCACCCTAGAGCACCGCCCTGATGCTGTCAACCTCGCCCGCCCGGCGACCGGCCCGCTGCTCACCCGGACGTCTCCTCGACCAAGTCGTCGATTGCCATGCGGTACAGGGTTGGGTTTCCCTCCCAGTCCGTCACGAAGTAGACTCGCGAGCTGTCGCGGGTTATGGCCGGGGCCGGACTGGCGGCGTTGCGATCCGTGCGGTCCGTGCCGGCCATCGGGTACGGCCTGAGCGAGCTGCGATGCTCGCAGAGCGTGATCTCGCGGGACATGCCAGGGAAAAGGACGTAGAGGTTGGGGCCGGACGGGCGTCGGCTTGCTCCGAGAATCGTACTCGCATCTGCGTTCTCGACCATCCAGTCGTAGGCCGAACACGGGGCATGCGTTGTCTCGGAGCCTGTCTCTGGCTGCAGGCTGCGAATGCTCGACGACCACTTCCGACCGTCGGGAAAGTGCGCAAAGCGCAGCTGCGAGCCGTCAGCCGACCAGTAGGCCGAGCGGATCCGCTCGCCTCCTTGGGCCGGTCTAGCGGCCCGTCGCCCGGTGCCGTCCAGATTGACGATCTGCAGGCGCTGCCGCACCCGTTGCCACGGCCCGGCGCGCTCGTACAGCAACTGCGACCGCCAAGGCCGGAATCGCGGCGAGGCGAGCCACCGACGCTCTTCGCACACGACTGTGCTGGCACCCCGCCTGGCGCGGCTGCCGCAGTCCACCAGCACGATCCGGCAGCGTGGCCGCGCCTCAAACTGCTCGCTGGGTGTCGGCCTCACGTCTTCCTCGCGCATCTCAATGACCGCCGCGAATCGTTCCCCGGCTGACAGGTCGAGATCGCCTGTCAGCGACCATCCTTCAGTGCACTCGTAGAGGGTGTGCGCCCCGCCTCCGCCAATGTCGGACTGCACGAGTTGCGATCCCTGCAGGAAGTACAGCCCTCTGTCGTTGCCTCGCAGATGCGCCGCGTAGGGGTGTACGGGCGGCCCAGCTGTGATCTGGGTGAGCCTTTCGCGCCGGATGTCCAGGCGGTGGAACTGCCGATTGCCGCCGTGCTCCGCCGCGACTAGGACAAACGATCCGTTGCGCGAAATGCAGCGGTGATTTGGTCCGGGAAGGTGGTGCAGAACACCCGGATCGGTTAGCCGCTCTACTTCTCGGCCCGTGAGGGCGTCCTCGAACGCTGACCGCGGGGCAGCCAGACGCGTCCCCCGTGCCGCCGACGCAGCCGACGCCGTCACCAAGAACGCGCGACGGCTCCAACGCCGCATCATTGGCAATGTTAGCAGTTGACGTGTCGCCAGGTTGGGGAGAGTCCTCAGGTCAAGTCGGCTCAATCGATCCCTGAAGGCCGTTAACGATGGGTGCGAGGGTGGATGCAAGAGTCTTGCGGTGCATGAGCATCAGGCGTAACCAATCGATTCGAACCGACGTACCCCACTCCTGGTCTAGGCATTGGCGGAGCACGTGACCAACCAACCTGCTCGATCTTTGCCGGAGGTGGGTGGTAGTTGGATTCGAGTTCTGCCTGGCCGGGCTCACTCGGCGTTTGGCCGACAGTTCGGCGGATGTGGCGGCTGGAAGGTGTTGGCTGGCGGCGGCATCACGTGGGCGCCGCCGGTTCGCTGTCGAGCCACTGCACCTCATCTACGATCGCAATCACGGCCGCATCTAGAGGGGCAGGTCCGCTCCGCACGGCGGTCATGGCAGCCCACCCGTTCAGCGTCAGAAGGACAGTGTCTCCGGTCCCCGCGTCCAGCACGTCCACTGCCACGAAGGGAGCTCCGCGGGTCTCGCCGGCACGGTCCAGCTTCTGCACGAGAAGGAGCTTGAATGACTCATGGGTGGGGTGCTTGTGTGTTGCGACAACTTCCCCCACCACCCGGCTGAGGATCATGCGCCGGACCTCGACACGGTGTCCACGATGCCCGTAACGCTTGCGTCCGACGGAAGCGGTGGGTCGAACGCCAAGCACGCCTCCCGGCGACCGGACCAGTAGACGGTCTCTCCGGCTCCGGCCCCGACCGAGTCGATCGCCACCAGCGGAGATCCCGCATCCGCTCCGTCCGGCCCGAGGGGCTGGAGCAGCAGCAGCGTCCGGCCCTTCAACTGGGGGTCCTTAACTGTCGCGCAGAGGTTTCCGATGACCCGAGCCAGCCGCATCTACTCCTCGCCGGCCAGCAGCCCAATACCGTCGACGATGCCTACGACGGCGGTGTCCACCGGCGTGCTTTTCATCCCCGAGGCCATGCGCGCTGAACTCCCCGAGACACAGATCACGGTTTCCCTGTCGCCGGCGCCTACTGTGTCAAGAGCGACGACGAACCGCTCCAGTCCAGCACCCTTCGGGTTCACATGCTGCAGCAGCAGCAGCTTCTTGCCCTCAAGCCGAGGGTCCTTGCGCGTGGCGACCACGTTGCCCACAACACGCGCCAAGATCATGCGGGAGTGCCTCCCTGCGTCGTGCCGTTCGCGCCGCCGGGCTAGTCAGCGCCCTCGGCCGAGATTGAGAAGATCCGGTCGAGGTTGCCGTGCGGCCTGGGGATGACGTGCACCGAGATCAGTTCACCGACGCGCCGGGCGGCCGCCGCGCCCGCGTCCGTAGCCGCCTTGACGGCTGCGACATCGCCCCGCATCAGGACGGTGACGTATCCCGAGCCAATCTTCTCCCAACCCACCAACGTGACGTTTGCCGCCTTGACGGCAGCGTCCGCCGATTCCACCAGCGAGACGAAACCGCGCGTCTCGATCAGTCCGAGTGCCTCACCCATGAATCGCTATCCTCCTTTGGCCCGGATCGCTTCTTCCAAGAGTTGGATCAACTCGTCCCGGGTGACGTAGATCCCATTGTCGCCGATCGCTCCGCCGTGTCCTGCTCCATCGGTGTCCTCGGCTGAGACGGGGCAGCCTGGCTGCTGCACGGAGCGCGACGCCACGCCGTAGCGCCCGCGAGACTCGAAGAGCTTGTCGACTTCCAGCCGGGGCAGGGCTCGCGCACCGCCGAGCATTTCCGCCACGAAGTTGATGCGCGCAAAATGCTCAACCGTCTCCATGCGGAAGTACGCCTGCATCACGTCTGCCCCGTAGCTGACGGCGCCATGGTTGCCCAGCAGCAGCGCGTCGTACTGAGGTATGAGCGGCAGCATTGGCTCGGTCAGGGCATCGGTGCCAGGCAGGCCATAGCTCGCCAGCGGCACGCAGCCGAGGCCGATTATCACCTCCGGCAGCAGCGCGGTGTTGAGAGGCCTTCCTGCGGCTGCGAACCCGGTTGCCACGGGCGGATGAGCGTGGACGACCGAGCAGACATCGTCGCGCAGTTCATAGATCTTCAGGTGCATCTTGATCTCGGAGGTGCGCTCCATCCTTCCGGAGAACTTGATGCCGTCGTAGTCGACGATGATGATGTCGTCGACCCGCATCATGCCCTTCGACACACCCGTGGGAGTGCACATGATGCGCTCGTCGTCCAGCCGGATCGAAATGTTCCCGTCGTTGGCAGCAACCCAGCCCTTGTTGAAGACTAGTTTGCCGACCCGAACGATGTCAGCCGCAAACTCGCGCTCGGTCTTGACCATGGCGCACGTCCTAGCCTAGCGCATTCGCGGGTGTGTTCTATGCCATGCGACGCGGGCCGGCCGGCGTGTGGGACGGGCCCCGAAAGAGCAGCCTCATGACGAGCCCGTGCCGACTCCGGCCTTCGGGATCGTGGGTTCTCCTCGGCCAACAGCCCCCGGAGTGCGCGGATCGGGCCCGCGGCGGCTCGCACGTCGGAGCCGGGACTGGACCGTCCGCGCGGAGGCCACGAAGTTAACCCCAAGGCGGTATGATGCCTATGTTGTGTTGCGATTCCTGACCGTCGCGCTCACGGTACTCTCGTGCGTTCTGCCGCTGTTCGCACAGCAAGCCTTCAGCCCTCCGAGGCTGCCCGGTGGAACTCCCGATCTGAACGGAATATGGCAGACGCTGAACACCGCGAACTATGACCTTGAGCCCCACGTAGCCCGGCATTCCCTCATGCTCCGGGACGGGCCTCGCGGTCCATTGCCGTCCGCCGAACTGGTCAAGCTGGGGGCAGTCGGTGCCGTTCCGGGAGGGACGGGCGTGGTGGAGGGCGGCAAGATCCCCTACAAGGCCGAGGCCGCCAAGCTGCGCGAAGAGAACCGCGCAAACTGGCTGGAGCGTGATCCGGAGATCAAGTGTTATCTGCCCGGTGTGCCACGCGCCACCTACATGCCGTTCCCCTTCCAGATCTTCCAGACCGACGATTCGGTCCTCATCGTGTACGAGTTCGCCGGAGCCGTCCGGGAGGTCTACATGCGCGATGTGGGCCCGGCCGAGACCGATTCTTGGATGGGCCAGTCCGTCGGCCGCTGGGACGGGGACACGCTGGTTGTGGAGGTCACGGGCCATAACGACCAGACGTGGTTCGACCGCTCCGGCACGCACCACAGCAGCCAGCTTAAGGTTACGGAGCGCTACACCCTCACGTCTCCGCACCACATCCGCTACGAGGCCGAGATAGAGGATCCCGAGGTGTTCACTCGGCCTTGGAAGATCTCCATGCCGCTTTACCGGCGCATGGAGGAGGGGGCGCGGCTGATGGACTTCAAGTGCGTCGAGTTCGTCGAAGAGCTGCTCTTTGGACAGTTTCGTCGGAGGCCGCTCGACGGGAGTTCCCAGTGATCCGTGCCGTTTCACCAAGGCCCGCAGCCGTCCAGCCTGTCCGCTGGGCGTTCGCCCCGGTCCCGGCGCGGCGCACGCTCGAGCCGAATGCCGGGCGAGGAGGAAAAGCCGCCATGATTCCCCGCATCACCATCCTGCTCTGCGCGGCCGCACTCTCGGTGCTGCCGCCCGCGACGGCCGAACGTCCGGACCTTTCAGGGACCTACGACATTGCTACCCTGACGCCCCTCCAGCGTCCGGAGAGGTTTGGGGACAAGCTGATCCTGACGGATGAGGAGGCCGAGGACATCGCCAAGAAAGAGGCGGAATACATGGCCAAGCGCAACGCCGCGACTGATCCTGAGCGCGGAGCGCCGCCGCAGGGAGGCGACGGGTCCCCCGGAGCGGCGGGCAATGTCGGAGGGTACAACTCATTCTGGATCGACCGGGGCTCGGGTGCCTTCAAGATCGACGGCAAGTGGCGCACTTCGATCATCACGGATCCCAAGAATGGCCGGCGTCCGGAGCTGACGGCCCAGGCCAAGAGGGCCGCAGCCGCCCGCGCCAAGCGGTACCGCAAGAACACGGGGCGGGCGTGGTGGATTGACGAGGGCCTTGAGCCGGGACCGTATGACGACCCCGAACTGCGGCCGCTGGCAGAGCGCTGCCTGCTCGGCTTCGGCTCGACGGGCGGGCCCCCAATGCTGCCCGTTCTTTACAACAACCTCAAGCGCATCGTTCAGACCGACGACTACGTGATGATCCTCGTCGAGATGGTGCACGATGCCCGCGTCGTCCGCATGAATGCCGAGCACGCTCCTCCCGAATTGAGGTTCTGGCTCGGCGACTCCGTGGGCCGCTGGGAGGGCGACACCTTGGTGATCGACACCACGAACTTCAGCGACAGGCCGGCACTGTCGGGGGCCTCGCGCAACCTCCATGTCGTGGAGCGTTTTTCGCGCATTGACCACAAGACGCTCCTTTACCAGTTCACGGTCGAAGACCCGACCGTCTGGACGGAGCCATGGAGCGGCGAGTACATCTGGCCCGCGACCGACAGCCGCGTCTATGAGTACGCCTGTCACGAGGCGAACTACTCGTTCGGAGGCATCCTGCGCGGTGCTCGCGTGCTGGAGGCCGAAGCCTTGGGCAAGACGGATGACTGAGGCGGTCGAACTCGAGCGGAATGGAGGAGTTTGCGATGAAACGAGGCGAATGCTGCACAGCGATTGAAGCAGCCGTTCTGGCGTGCGCCCTGCTGCTGGCTTCGGCCGCGCCCGCGATTGCCCACCACGCATTTGGCGCGGAGTTTGACCCGAATCGGCCGCTGGTTCTGAAGGGCCCTGTCGTAAGGGTCGAATGGGTCAATCCGCACACTTGGATTCACATCGAGGTAACTGAGGAGTCCGGGGAAAAGGAGATCTGGATGATCGAGGGTGGCACGCCCAACAGCCTCTTGCGGCGCGGGCTCAAGCGGGACACCATCAAAATCGGGCAGATCGTGGTGGTGGACGGCTATCAGGCCAAGGACCGCTCCAACCGTGCCAACGGGCGGGACGTGACTTTCGAGGACGGGCGGAAGTTCTTCCTTGGTTCCTCGGGGACGGGCGCCCCTTACGACAGGGAGCGCCGCGGGCAGTAGCTGCAAGAACGCTACGGCACCCGCCCGCGCTCCTTGACCCACTCGAGGAACGCGTCGCGCAGTGTGACACCGACTGGCCGGAACTGGAGGCTGCGGTACTCCTCGAGCCCCGCTACGTAGTCGTTCGTGACGAAGCGGTACCGACGGTCCGGTTCGAGCGTTCCCGACACTTCAGGGGTAACCTGCAGCTCGGCCCCGGTCACCTCCGCCTCGACGATCTCGTTGTCGAACGGCAGGATGTTCCAGATGTGCCTGGCGGTGACCGTTCCTGCGATCAGGGAATCGCGAACGCCGCCTCGGTTCATGTAGGCAATGTCGGCGCCGGTGGTCTCCCGCAGGGCAGTCTCGATCAGCGCCTTGATCTCCGAGCGGCTCAGTGGCCGAGCACACTGGCCCACCGAAACGTCCACCAGTCTCGATACCCTTGACTCCCAGTGCTCCACCATTTCAGCGACCGCAGGATCAGCCGGATACATACTTGTGCGAATGGGAATGCGCCGCCACTCATGGCTGATTACCCGGCCACGCGCGGTGTCCACCGACAGGTCAAGGCGCCCGAGTTCCCGCCCGTAAGGGCGCAGTTTCACTCCCACGCGCCCGTCGATTACGAGAGGCTCGTCCCGGCCCCCGTGGTCGTGTCCTCCGACTAGGACGTCAACCTCGGGGATTTCGCGCAGGACGAGCTCGTCCTCGTCGTCGAAGAGGTGGCCGAGCACTACGACCAGGTCTGTTTGCCGCGCGAGCGCCTCGACGGTGGACCGCAATCCTTCGACGAGCGGGCGGGCTACCCAATTGCCCGCTTGCACCGGCCTAATCAGTCTTGGAAGGCGCGGCGTGAGAGCGCCGATCACGGCAACCTGAACACCTCCCGCCTCCAGTGTGACGTATGGCCTTACCAGATGCCGGCCGTCGGGACCCGTCACATTCGCGGATACGATCGGTGCACCAGAGGCATCCTCGAACTCTCGGATTTTCTCCCAGCCGTAATCAAATTCGTGGTTCCCCAGGCAGTGTGCGTCGAATCCCATCTCGCTGGCCACTTCATACACCGGCGTGCCCTCGAAGATCGTTGAGACCGGGGAGCCTTGCACCATATCGCCAGCATGCAGGACTAAGGCACTGTCGCTGGTTTCGATCTCCCGGTCGATCGCTGTCTTTAGGTGGGCGAATCCGCCGACGCCGTTTTCGTCGGGCAGCAAGCGGGCGTGGAGGTCGTTGACGTGCAGGAGGGTGAGCTGGCTGACTTCGGCGGCCAGGCACAGCGACGCCAGGGCCAAGAGCAAGGCGGTCAGGCGGGGAAGCAGTGCAGCCGGCATTTTCCTCCAGTGTCTCACTGCAGAGAGCGCGGCAGCCTCAACTCGCTCTGCGCACGCTGCGAACCCGGCGGGCTGTTAA
>JAJDWM010000453.1 GCA_022825595.1 Bryobacterales bacterium
GCTTGATGAGGCCCTTCCAACGTCCAAGCGGGCCCGCGTGACACGCTCGGCGCTGACCTGCTGCAACGTGCGGAAGTCGAGTCGGTCGACCAGGTTGCCGTCCAGATAGCCGCGCAGGATGTCAGCGATCACGCGGGGGAAGGAGCAGAGCAGCTTGTGAATCGCGTCGTGTTGCATGGACGGGGAACGGCGGACGGCCCCGCCTGTCCCATTGTCCACAGCGTGCTTCCGTTGCCGTTTCGAAAACGCTCCCGTGCGCTCTGGATAAAGTGGCCGGTCCTGTGACTTCGACCCCCGACAAGCCACCTTCCGAACGAACTGCCCGTCCGATGCAGACGCCATGACCGCAAGGAGCACCGTGTGCCGAACGATACCGGCCTGCTTCTTGCGCTTGATTCCCGAATCCGTCCGAATCAAGCCAGGGTCCATGCCCCGCTCGAACGGTTACGTGTAGTCACTCGATGTGCTAGTGGCAGATGTCGGGTGGACGAGTTGCGGAGCAGGCAAGTGGAGTGCGTCAGGGCAGGAAAGCTAGCCCTTTGCCAGCAGGCATTGGCGCATGGTGTAGATTCCACGGCCGTCGAGCCGTGCCGTAGTCGTATCAGTTGGATCTGGGGAGTGTGCCGCCCTGCTTGATCACGCCCATTGCCGTCGCGATGATCGATGCCACATCGGCGACGTTTGCCGGCAGGATCATGGTGTTGTTCTCCTTGGCCAGCAATCCCAGCTTCTCCACATACTGCTCGGCGACTCGCAGTTGAACGGCCTGGTCCCCGCCGGGAGCCTCGATGGCTTCCGCCACTCGGCGAATACCCTCCGCGGTGGCTGTCGCAACCGTGGTGATGGCGGCGGCCTCGCCCTCGGCCTCGTTGATCTGCTGCTGCTTTTTTGCCTCGGATTCCTTGATGATCTTCTGCTTCTCGCCCTCGGCCGTGTTGATGGCCGAGTCGCGCATGCCTTGGGACTGCAGGATGACCGCGCGCTTCTCGCGCTCGGCCCGCATCTGCTTCTCCATGGCCTCCAGCACATCGCGCGGCGGGTTGATGTTCTTGATCTCGTAGCGCAGGACCTTGACTCCCCAGGGCTCCGTGGCCTTGTCGAGCTCCTCCACGACCTTGGTGTTGATGTTCGCCCGCTCCTCGAAGGTCCTGTCCAGTTCAATCCGTCCGATCTCGCTGCGAAGCGTTGTCTGGGCAAGCTGGCTGATCGCGAACGTGTAATTCCCGATCCCGTAGGAAGCGCTCTTCGCGTCCAGCACCTTCAGGTAGAGCACGCCATCGACGCCGACTTGGACGTTGTCGCTTGTGATGCACACCTGCTCTGGAATGTCCATCGCCATCTCCTTCAGTGAGTGCCGGTATGCCACGGCATCAAGGAAGGGGATGAGGATGTGGAAGCCCGCGTCCAGCGATCCGGCGTATTTTCCCAGCCGCTCCACGACGTATTGGCTCTGCTGTGGCACGACGACCACAGTCTTGGCCAGAAGGATTACCAGCAGAAGGACCAGTGCTCCCACCGCGATCAGTCCCATGTCCATGGCTATCCTTCCTCTCCTCGTTCAGCCCGCACCCACAGGGTCAGGCCTTCGACCCTCTCGACCCGGCAATCCTGACCGGCCACCAGAGGACTAGCGCCCGTGTTCCTGGCCTTCCACGTGGTCCCGCGCAACTCCACCTGACCGTGGCCGCCGGCGTCGATCGGCCCGTAAGCTCTCGCCACCGAGCCCTCCAAGTTGTCGATCGCGTCACCGCTGGCAGATGTCCTTAGCCGCTTGGTGAGCAGCGGTCGGAAGACGGCAAGCGCGGCCACCGACAGGACCGCGAAGACGGTTCCCTGCGCCGCGAGGGGCTCTACCCACCCGGCTGCCGCCAGCAGACCGGTGGCGAGCGCGCCGAGACCGAAGAACACGGCATAGAAGCCCCCCGGCGCAACCACCTCTCCCGCCAACAGCACGAAGCCGAGCGCCACCCATATCCACCAATCCATCGTCCGCAGCCCTATCTTGCCATGCTTGCGGGCGTGGTTGCGTTCTGTTCCGTTGCGGGCAGGCCCCTCGGCACACCTGCAGCCCAGCAACTGGTGGACGTACTCTTCTGGGAAATGGTGGAGGCGGCGGGAATCGAACCCGCGTCCGAGACAGGCCGCGAAACAGAGCCTACATGCTTAGTCCATTCGGGAATCTCGACCGCTGGCTGTGAATGGACAAGCCCTCAGCGGCCCAGCCTGATTGGTCTCGACCGCAGAGCTTCAGGCGGGAGCCCTGCGATCCAGCTCGCGAAATGGCGCCTCAGGCGGACGTGCGAGCCCGAACACCGAGGCGGCTGCCTAGTACCTAGGCAGCGTAGGCAAACTGCATATCGTTGTTGGCAGTTATTGTTGTCCGATCGTTTAACGGGAGCTCGGAACCCGGCATGCCTCTGCAGCACGACTGCTATCCCGTCGAATCCTGTACGCCCCCCCTTTCCGCGTCTTCTGACGCCGCGCGCTGTTGCCTGAGCGCGGCCACAAACGCTGCTACCTTTGCAGTATACCGGGGGACTGGCGAGAATCCAAGCCTTGTCGGTCGTGTCGCCGCCGGTGGTAGACTCTAGCGTTGCAATCCAAGACCCGCCTCTTCCTGGCCGTGGTGATCGTCTCGAACGCGGTCGGGAACGTCGTCCTCGGCTACGGGATGCGAGGCATCGGGGACATCAGCTCCTATTCCCCGGCCGCCCTCGCATTGTCGGCGGTCCGCAGTCTCGGGAACCCTTGGGTCTTGCTCGGCACGGCCCTTCTGGCGCTGTTCTTTGCAGCCCACACCTTGCTGCTCAGCTGGGTAGACCTCAGTTACGTCCTGCTGGTGACCTCGCTCGGCTATGTCTTGGTGGCTGTGCTGGGCGCGGCCTTTCTGGGCGAGCAGATTTCAATGGCTCGCTGGGCGGGTATTCTCCTGATCTCCGCCGGGGTCTCTCTTGTGGGAGCGACGGCCCCATCCTCGAGCGGGGGCGGAGCGTGACGGCGTTCCTGCTGGCCGTCGTCGTCGGAGGCGGCGTGGCCGGAGATTTGCTCAAGGCCCATGCCATGCGCCGGCAAGGTGCTCCGCAGAGCACAGCTGGAGTGGCCATGCTGCGCTCGCTCGCGGCGGCATTCGCTAACGGGTGGTTCTTGGCCTCCTTGGCGGCCTACTCTGCGTCGTTCGTCGGCTTCTTGGCCCTGCTCTCGTTCCGTGACGTGAGTTTCGTCGTCCCGGCGACGGCGCTCGGCTATGCCGCGGAGACCCTGCTCGCGCGGGTCGTCCTCTCCGAGCGCGTGGGTCCCCGCCGCTGGGCCGGGGCCGGCTTGGTGATTGCCGGGGTCTGTCTGATCGCCTGAAACTGCGATCGGGGGCAGCCCCGCGCCGCCTCGGTCCGCGGCTCGCCCCGCCGCTGGGCCGGGGCCGGCTTGGTGATCGCCGGGGTCTGTCTGATCGCCTGGAGCTGCGATCGGGGGCAGCCCCGCGCCGCCTCGGTCCGCGACTCGCCCCGCCGGCCTGCCGTGGTCGGCGGTCGCGCTGGGATCCCGCCCCCGGGCCGCCGCGTGTGCGGCTGCGTGTGCCGCCCGGCTTTCTTCTCGCAAGGGGCCTGCGAGGCCCACGCCCGTTCGGTCGCCGTTCCTGCCGCCGGCGTGGCCTCCCGCGGGGCACTGGCGTCGCTCTGAGTTCCTCAGGCAGCGGCTGGTCCTCCGACAGCAGCTGGCGGATCTCGTCCCTCCGCAGGGCTCGGACTTGCCGGGGCTCCAGGCCTTGCAGCGAGACCCTGCCGATGCTGACCCTGCGGATCTTCTCGACCAACAGGCCGATGCGCTCGAACATCCTGTGGATCTGCCGGTTCCGTCCCTGGATCAGGGTCACTCGGTACCAGGGATTCTGCGCGATTCGCAGCAGCTGGACCGACTCGAACCGGGCGACCTTGCCATCAAGCCGCATGCCGCCGCGCAGCTTGGCTACGGCCGCTTCGGATGCCATGCCGGTCACCTTGACCTCGTAGGTCTTCGGGACCTTGTTCTTGGCCGAGAGGATGTGATTGGCGAAATCCCCGTCGTTGGTCAGCAGGAGCAGCCCTTCGCTGTTGTAGTCCAGGCGTCCCACGGGGTACAGCCCCTTGGACAACTCCGTGCCGATGAGGTCCATCACCGTGGGCCGCCCTTCGGGGTCACTGGTGCTCGTGATGCAGCCCTTGGGCTTGTGCATCGCCAGATACCGCCGCGCGGTCCTGCTGCTGAGGGGCTTGCCGTCGACGCAGACGGTGTCCGCGGACAGGTCGGCCTTCGTGCCAGGCTCTGTGACGACCTCTCCGTTGAGCGTCACCCGCCCCTCCGCCATGAGGACCTCGGCTTTGCGGCGGGAAGTGATTCCCGCCCTGGCGATGAGCTTGTGAATTCGGTCAGGCATGGTGTGCTCCTCAATGCGGCGTCTGCTCTCCGGCGGGACGCGCTTGGCTGGGTGCAGCCTCAGTCGTGTCCCCGGTCGTCGCTCGTCAGGTCCGTCTCTCCGCCGGTGCCAGCCGCCGGCAACAGTTCGAGCTGGCCGTTCCCGTCAGCAGGCGGTCCGAGAAGCTCCTCCAACTCCTTGACTGTGGGAAGCTCCGAAAGGTCGTCGAGCCCGAAGTGCTCCAGGAATTCTCGGGTGGTCTTGTAGCAGATCGGCCTACCGACTACCTTCTTTCTTCCCGCGACGGCCACAAGGTCGTGCGATAGCAGAGTGCGGATCACGCCGCTGGAGCTCGATACGCCGCGTATGGCGCTGATCTCCGGGAGCGTCACGGGCTGCTTGTAGGCGACGACGGCTAGGGTTTCGAGGGCCGCCCGCGAGAGCTTCAGCTTCGGTTTGACGGCCTTTGCGAACGCACGGACGGCTTCGTGGTGCTCCGGCTTGGTCGAGATTCGGTACGTGCCGCCGACCGAGCGGAGCTGGACGCCGCGATCGTCTGCCCGGCAGGCCTCCATCAGCGCTTGCAGGTCCTCGCACACGGTCTCCGGGGAAACGCCCGCAACCACTGCCAGCTGCTCGGCCGTCGGGGGCTGCTGGGCCGCGAAGACCACAGCCTCCAGCAGGCCAATGCGCCGGGCCCGCTCCTCCGCGCCGGTCGTCTCGCCATCGCCGGACGCCGCGGGGAAGGTGAAGACTGTCTCACTCACGGCTGGCCCTCAGAACCGTCCCGTCCACCGGTTGCCGGCCCGCCATTCTCGGCGCTGGCGGCGACCGGTCTCCACAGGGTGATCTCGCCGTAGGTCTCTCCTTGCCGGAGCCTTGCCGCACCCGCCTTAACCAGCTCGAGCAGCGCGAGAAACGTCGCGATGACGGCATCCGCAGTCGGCTGCTGCCGCAACAGGTCCTTGAGGCGGACCGGGCCCTGCCTGTCTGCGAGGACCGCCTTGAGGAGGTGGATTCGGCTCGCGACCGTAACCCTCTCCTCCGGTATCTCAACTGTCGGCTGTTCGCTGAGACGCTCCAGGACGCTGCCGAATGCCTGCACGAGGTCAAAGAGGCTGACGCGAAGTTCCGGCGGGTCCTCGCCAGTTGCACCCAGCGCTTCCTCCGCTATCGTCCAGGTGTTCTCCTCGACGATGCGCCGATCCTCGAGCATCTGCGCCGCCTGCTTGAACGTTTCCCTCTCAAGCAGCATTTCGACAAGCAGGTCGCCCGGGTCGGCTGCCGGCTCGGCCGCCGCCGGAGGTGACGGCAGGAGGGCCTTGGCCTTGATAAGGATGAGCGTTGCGGCCATGTCGGCGAACTCGGCCCCCACTTCCACGTCCAGGGCCTTCGCGAGGCGGAGGGATTCCAGGTACTGTTCGGTGATGAGGGCGATGGGCAGGTCGAAAATGTCCAATCCCTGACGCTTCACCAAGTCCAGCAGAGCATCGAGCGGACCCTCGTACTTGTCAAGGCGGACGGTGAACGGCGGGTCCGGCGCAGGCTCCTCGACGGGTTTGGGCTGGAGCGCCAGCAGGGGCGCAGCCCGATCCGGCTCCGGGAGTGGCATCGCGAGCCAGTTGGCTCGAGCCTGCCCGCGCCCAATCTGCACGGACAGTCCGTGGCTAACCTCCTAACTCTAGCACCGGCTCGACTGGCTCTACCCTCTGTGGGCCTCCTGCCAGGGCTTTTCAACAGTCAGGACGGAGGCTAACTAGTTAGTTTTTGGTAGGGGGGTGGACAAACCACTCTCGTTTGTGCAATAACGTCGGAGGTGGGGTCCGCCGACGTTGCGTTGCGGGAAGTGGAAGTGCGGCTCGTGCGGCCCGACGAGGTT
>JAJDWM010000705.1 GCA_022825595.1 Bryobacterales bacterium
GTGCAGTTGGAGATCTCCCCTTCCACCCTGACGTCCCGGAATTCACCCGACAGCAGCCTCTGGATCGCGGAAGTGATCTCCGCAACCGTGTACGTCCGAGGCTTACCCCGCCGGGAGCGGCGAATCACGAACTGTCCCTCCTAAAGCGCGGCAACCGGGGCATCGCGAGCGAAACACCGGCCGCACCTAGCGCAAGTCCCACGATGGCGAACAGGTTCAGATATGCCTTGAAGCCAGGCCCGAGCTCCAGCATGAAGCCCTCCATCCGCAGACCGTAGAACCCGTGCACGGCGGCGACGGCCAAGCCGAAGACGCTGGTCAGGATTACGGCCAACCGGACCGCAGCTTCCCGATTCCGGCCGACGCGGCTAACTAGGAACAGCGCCGCCGCCACGAATGCCAAGCCTGTCGCGGCAATATTCCGCGCCAAGAACCCGTTCAGGTACTCTTGGCGAACTGATGTGCTGATTGACGTTCCTAGCTGGAACACGAAGAAGAGGGCCGCGTAGGCCGCGGCGAACACCGCGAACGCGACGGCCAAGCCGGCCAAGTCTTGGCGGCGTGCTGCAAACGCAGCTAGAGAGACGAACCAGAGCGACGCCAGAATCGCCCACGGCAGGCGCCGGGAGCGGTTGGCGGCGAGCGCGGCTTCGCGGTCGGGAAGATGTGCCGCCAACGCCGTCCGCTGCGTCTGCTCAAGTGCTTGCAAGCGCGACCGCTGCCCGCCCGGTACTTCTAAGGATTCCCAAATGACGCGCCCTTGGCTGTTCGCCGGGATCGGGAGCCCGAGCAGGATGCTGAGGGTGGGTGCGATGTCGATGATCTCGACGTCCAACGGCCCGGTGACGGCCACTCGGGGACCGGCCATGGCAAACGGAGCCGCCATCACTTCTGGCTCGAGCCCCCCGTGTCCGCCCTTACCCCAGCGGTCGATGTGGCCGTGATCGGAGACGGCCAGCACCACCACGTCGGGACCGGCCACATCCACTATGCGCCCAAGACACCGATCGACTGAGGCGATCACTTCGATGTAGGCGTCCGAGGCGCCGCCGAATTCGTGGCCCGCCTCATCTCCTGCCATCACGTCGATGACGTGCAACTGGGCATCGGCGGACCGCAAGTGGTCGACCGCCTGGTCGCAGGAGTCGCCCTGCCACCGGACCAAGGCGCTTGGCTTAAACTCTGGCATCTGGCTACCGAAGGGCCGGTGGTCCATTCCTGGCCCAAACGCCCTCGGCCAAAATCCACTGCCGTATACGGCCACGCGCATGCCGAGGTCGACCCCGAGGCTGAGCAGGGATTGGACGGGGACCAGCCCACTGGCAGCATTGGTCGTCACTCCGCTGACCTCTGGCCATGCACCGCTAACTAGGGCGGCCCTCGCAGGATACGAGAGCGAGGGCTCGGTGGTGCGTATCAGGCCGGATGCGCCGCGCGATGCGAGGCCCCCGAATCTGGGAAGTTCGCTGACACGGTCGGCGCGAAGGCCATCGAGCACTACCAGAACGGCGCGTTCGACCAATGCGGGTCCGGCCTCGAACTGGCGGTCGAGGGCATACGGGCTTTGGTAGCCGGTCACGCTCTTCCAAGCGGTGTCCGCAAACCAAGCACTGGCGGCGGCGAGGAGTACGAGATAGGCCAGCATCCACTGCCAAAGGCGCCCGGTCATCGCAGACCATTATGGCGGCATGCAGGGTGTGAAGCGTGTGCGACAGTCTGTTGAGATCTCGGCCTTATTCAGTCACCCCGTTCGTCGATCTGCACGAATCGCCTGTGCATGTCCAGTCTTTGTCTCCTACCGTTTCACGCTCCGCCGCCTAGGGCCGCCGACCACAGCCGGACGATGGTCAATCCCGGCGCATGTCCTCAGTCCACGGTCCCATCAATCTTCCGGTCAGGTTCGACCGAGCTCAGTGTTGGCCGTACCCCAGCAGATTCGCGGAGCGTCCATCCGAGACTCGCGCGCGAAACGCGTTCTCGGCGTGATGCAGTCGGGCCTCGACGTTCGTTACCCCACCGGAACTGCGGAAATGGCCGCTGCCCGGTTGCAACGATGCCCTCCAAGTCGGAGCTGCCGGGACATGTGGCTCAGACCGTGGCTACCGATGCCTGTGCCAACGACGCTTCGACTCAATCCATCACCTCGTTCCGACTCCGCTTCGCGACGGCTACTCACTTCATACGTCAAGATTCGCGGCGATCCGGTGGCAACCGACTAGTTACGATACACTTGGCGGAAAATCTCGAATTGGCGGCTGGCGAACGTCCGCAGGGTATGCACTCTCCGTGCTGGTGGGAGTGTCAAGGAGTCAAGGAGTCGCGTCATGAGAGTCGGCAGCCCTAGACGTAGAGGTTGCCCTCTCCGCGAGTGGTGAAGAGAGAGACGACTGATGTTTCGAGTAGATCGTGCAAATAACCGCCTCGTCCGGCTCGAAGAACGACTATTCACCGATCTTGATCTTCGCGAGCGCGACCATCTTCAAGAGTGGTTGGCAGATCTGCCGGACGCGCTGGGTGAAGAACTCCTGATCGTCCAGAAGGAATTCGATGGCTTCGCGGGCACGCGAGAACGCCTTGACCTTCTGGCCCTCGACAAAGAGGGGCGGCCAGTAGTTATTGAGAATAAACTCGATGACTCGGGCCGCGATGTTGTGTGGCAGGCGCTAAAATACGTCGCATACTGTTCTAGCTTGAAGAAGGCGGACATCGTTGACATCTATCAGCGGTATTTGAACCGATGGTTCAAAGGTGCGAGTGCGGAAAAGAAACTCTGTGACTTTCTCGATGTTGAAGAACTTGATGACGTCGTCCTCAACGTTGGCAACGAGCAGCGGATTGTGCTAGTTGCAGGCAATTTCCGGAAGGAAGTGACCGCGACCGTACTCTGGCTGCTCGGACAAGGCGTACGTGCCCAGTGCTTCCGAATCGTACCCTATAAATTCCGTGAGGACCTTTTCATCGACTTGCAGCAGATCATTCCTACTCCGGAGGAAGCAGACTACAGGATCGTGATGGCCGCCAAGGAGTCCGAACTGAAGACTGACCAAGGAACGATGCGGCGTAGACAGATTCTTCGACACGACTTCTGGACTGAGGCATTGGAAAAGCTCCGTACCAACAATGTCTCTCGATTTGAGAACATCAGCCCATCGAAGGATCACTGGTTGTCTTGTGCCACTGGAGTGTCCGGGTGCAGCTACTCATTGATCTTCCTGAGAAAAGAAGTGCGCGTGGAATTGTTGCTTCAGCGACCCGACACAAAGGAGAATAAGTGGATCTTCGATCAACTCAAAGAGGATAGGCAGAGATTCGAAAACAGTTTCAAGAACAAATTGCAGTGGCTTCGGCTGAATGAAAAGAAGTCGAGTAAGATTTGTTATACGCATCCATTCGATGGCGACAACCGCGAGAACTGGCCAAATATGGTTGAGTGGCTATGCCAACATTTTGTAAGGCTTGATGAGACTTTTTCGGGATCGCTCGCCAATTTAGGTGAGTCCGTAAGATCGAGATGAGACAGAAGCACTCGAATCCAACTCACTACCAAGCAGCCACAATCTTGTCAACAACGTGTGCTGACAGAGAGTTCTGGTAGTCGATGGACCGTACGATGGTGAGAGGGGCCGCCAGTTGCAAGTCATAGATAGAAGAATATACTTAGGATCGGCTTGCCATGAGGACTCAGCGCAGCCAAGGTGGCTAGATTGCTCGTTCAGAACAGCAAATCCGTCAAATCTACAGCGGATGGTGCCCATCGCTCGGACTGCCGCTGCACCCCGCGAAGAAGGGGCTCGACATCAAGTCCCGAGGTGCAAAAAGTCTCCAGTCGTGGAGGTGCGAGAGAATGGACAGACTGGTGTGCGGATTGACACTCCAGCGTGTATGATATTCGCGGGATGCATACCGTACCGGGAGGTGTCATGAACGACGAGCAATTGCTTGCTGAGGTAGAAGAGCTGCTGCGAACTGCGCCTCGACTAGTGGACTTTAGAGAGCAGTACAACGAAGAAGCTCTATATTGGTTGGGGCGTACTGCGGCGGTCCTCAGGGAATGGGACGAAATCAAGGGAATTGAAGGCAGGATCCACATCAGTTCCCTTAATTCATCTCGTAGCGATGAAGCCGGAGATCTTGCTGTTTCGACGCGAGCCATCAATCAGATTCTGGACCGTTCTGTACCCGCGTATCGTGAACTACGAACTCTGCTATTCGAAGCCCAACACGATCTTCGGATGAAGACGGTAGGTCCTGTTACTGCTGTGATTCCGGCACAGAAACCGTTTGATTACTTTGACGAACTTCGCAAAATCATAGAAATTGCCCGGGAGGACCTTCTCTTTGTTGACCCATACCTAGACGCGGAATTCGTTTCACGATACTTATCACTGACCAAGGGTAGAGTGAAAATTCGTCTACTTACATCGATGAAACTCCAACAGCTTCTGCCGGCGGTGAAACTCTTGGCGTCGCAAATCGATGTACGAATCGAAGTACGCTCTCCTAAAGTTCGCATTCATGATCGCCATTTATTCGTGGATTAGAGAAGATGTTATCAGTCAGGAGCGTCATTCAAAGATGGAGCTAGGCTGTCCCCAACAACAGTGACTCAGATCACGGATGCCTTTGATGTCATGTATCGGACCTATCAGCGCTTGTGGGACGGTGGTAGAGTCGAATATGGTGCCGACACAGGCTGAGGTAGGCTAAATGGAGCATATGGATTGGAGTGTACCTTCACAACAATACCAGCTCTTCCTCAAGCAGAAACGAGACTCCTACGCCAAGTCTTCGCTAGCGAGCGTCCGCGGATGCACGGTGAGCGAATGGCTAATGCAGCTGGATCAACCGACATGCCCGGAGTCCTTGCCGCAGGACATGGTCCGATCAGTGCGGATTGTCCCCGCCAACTAGCCATGAGTCAGATGTGAACCACGAGTGTCGGACTAGCGCGCCGGTCCAAAGTGGGCATCGTTGCCCACCTGCGTCTGGTGGCCGAATGGTGCTTTGGTGAGCGCGTCATGGGTCTCCGCCATCAGTTGGCAGCTGGCGGGAGGTCGCGCATTCGCGCCGTGAGCATCCCGAGTCCGTGACCCTCGGTCTAGCAGCGCCGAGGTCTTCGTGCGAGGCAGGCCGTTGCTGTCCGCATTCGGGCAGGGGAATTCCAACTCGTGGTTGGTGGACAGCAGCGGGTGTCCGCGCCCCGGCACTTGGCACCCCAACAGCGTCAGCACCAACAGCCGCGTCACGAGCGCGCTGTTGACCGTAATCCGCCGCTGCAGCCAATCGGCTGTCCGAGAGCGCACCCACTGGACGTCGGAAACCGCACTCGTCGCGATCAACATCCACGACTTGCGCTCACATGCTGATCGCATCGCCATCGCTCACGACATCTGCGACCCGCCCGCCAACCACGGCTTCGTACGCATCGACATCTGTCGCGACACTCCCTTCTTCGCCGTCGACAATCGACCCCTGATAGCGCCTCGAAGGCCGCAACTTCTATCCTGACGCCTCCTCGCTGGTCATCTTCGCCGATCGCGGCGGCAGCAACGAATAGCGGACCCGTGCCTAGAAGTACTGTCTGCGGAACAACTCTTGCAACGTCCATCGCGTAGCGATAGCCGTTGCTCACTATCCCGTCGGCTGCTCCAAAATTGGAATTCGATCGAACATCGGCACTTCATCGAGCTCAGTCGCAGCCTATTGGCGTGACCTCTGGAGTCCTTCGAACTGATCCTCAACTCCATCACCACGACCTCAACCCGTACCGGACTGCTGGTCTCCTTTCAACTCAACGCGAAGCGATACGAAACTGGCATCCGCGTTACCGGCGAGCAGATGACCGCCAACCGGTCCAGCCCCAAGTGGAACTACACCATCTCCCTGTTGCAGCTGACACGCTATTTCATCGCTCGCCTCTAGGGCGAAACAGGTCTACGATGTCGATCGCTGAGGGGAACTGCTGCGTGACGAGTGCCCAAATCTAGGCTGCTGCGTCGCCGATCTCAACCTGTCGCTCGGCCAAGAACACCCCAATAGCTGCCCTCCCGACCTCCCCCGACAAAGGCCGACGGCTTGCGGTGGTAGGCGTCGTTGGTCACGTTCTCAATCGCACCCGAGCAGCTCACTGAGCCCGTGTCATGTCCTCGCCGCCCGGCGGCGGAGAACACCTCGACCAGCTCCACCTCACACGTCCTATACGGCTCCGTCGGCATGGGCGCCTCGGGGCCCGACCGACTACTCGCCCTTGAGCCCCGGGACGCCCATCCTGTGCATCTCTATGTGCATCGTCAGCGGACGGATGGCACGCCGAAGCCCCCTGCGGGAATGTCGCTCAACTCGGCCCGGGCGACTTCGCGCCCGGTCGCCCCCGCAGTGCGACTTACTTGGGCTCAACGCACTCCCGTGCGGTCCTCCATCAGCACGGCGGGCTCCACTAGACCGACCATCGGGGCGGCGGTGGCTGTCATGCGCTGCACCCTCGTGGACAGGTTTGTGTGCGCCATTCGCAGCGTTTCCTTCCGCGGGAAGTTGGCCTTGCCGCAGTCCGCTTGGTGGCAGAAGTTGCGCTATATTCGCATCTCCCCGAGGGCCCAGCAGAAGCCTTTCTCGCCTCGCGAGCATTCCGCGCGGCTTGCCCGCAAGACGGGCACGGCCGGCTCCTACTGAGAGAATCTGAGCGGTCGTGACTCAAGCGGCCAGCCACAAGCCTTGGTGTGACCTGAAGTGCTATCTGGCGCACATGCAGATCCAAGACCTCGAAGCTAAAAAGGGCCACACCCCCAATTACCAAGAATGGTGTCGAGCACTCAGGCTCGAACTCCCCGTTGCTCTCGAGGCAAGCGTGCTGGGATAATGGGGCTCAGATGGCAGTTTCGTCCAACCTTCAAGATCTGGTCGGGCTCGCGGTGGACCGGCTCGACCTTGCCACTCGCGAGGCCGTCGTGGGCAAGGTCGTCGCCCACAGGATCTACACGCCCCAAAACCTGGCGCTGCAGCGCATCGCGGCAATCGGTGACACGGTGCAGGAGTGTGCCGGACAACTCGAAGCAGCCGGCGAAGACCCGCTCGAGTTCGAATTTTCCCGACTGAACCCTCCGTTCTTGGCACGCTGACGACACACACGGAATCTGGGATCTCGCATGGCCTTCGGCATATTGCTGATCGCTCTGGCGGGCGTGGCTTGGTATCTGTTGTCGAGCAACCGTTTCCGCTCGACCTGCCGTCAGTGCATGAAGGGGCGCCCCAGGATTGGAGTCAGGACTCGCGCGAGGCTCGCGCAAAGACCCCCCCGGCGCGACACATGACTTCTGGGCAGCCCGCCCGTCGGCTTCGATTCGGTTGCCTATAGATTTCGAGTGGAATAGCCTTAAGTCACTATGGTGGGTACTGTCGCGCGATGGAGCGACGGAACTCGGAAGATCGGCTTCTCACACAGGTTCTGGTACTTCAGGACCCTGCCCTTGGCCGGTCTTCTGGGGGTGTCCATTAGTGCAGGCCCCTCCCCTGCGCAGGCCCAGAGTGACCTCTTTTCTGAAGACGAGACAGAGGAATTCCGGCTGCGCAAGGAGCTTGAGGAGGCATGGGAGAGCCAGGTCACCCTAGCCGAGCACCGAGCCTTGGCACACTCCCGGCTGGAAGCCGACGCGAGCTGGGGGCCGCAGCAAGCCGTATGCCCGGTCTCCGGAGCTGCGAGCGCGCCGAAGGGCTCACATCGGGAGCGAATCTCTGCCCTCCCGAGCCCGCGGTACGCCGCCAGACCGCACCTCGATCCCTGGAGGGGCGTCGCGCCGGCGGGCGAGTCGCCGGCGGGAATCTTCAATGACTACATTTCCGGGCAGGTGGTGCAGTCGAAGTGCATCTACTGCCATGTCGAGGGTGGGGTTTCGGGCCACACCCGATTAGTGCTCAGGCCGTCCAGTGATGACAGTCACGAGGCCGCGAATCTCGAGGTGTTTCGAGGGTTTCTGGAGTCTGTCGAGGGCGGCGCCGACCTGATCCTGAACAAGGTGCAGGGCGCGGAAAGCCACGGCGGGGGCGTCCAACTGGTGCCCGGGTCGGCCGACTTCGCAAACATGGAGCGCTTTCTGCGGGCCCTGGGCGGCTCCACCACGTCGGCAGGCCTGTCGCCGGAAGCGCTGTTCGACGGCGTGACCATGGCTTCCCCTACAAGGATCCTGCGTCGGGCAGCCCTGCTGTTTGCAGGCAGGCTCCCAACGCCCGCCGAGCTGGAGGCCGTCCGAGCCGGCAGCGATGCCAGTCTGAGGAAGGCGATCCGGGGGTTGATGGAAGGCCCTGGATTCCACGACTTCCTCATCCGGTCGGCTAACGACCGGCTGCTCACCGACCGTGAACGCCCGAGCGTGCTCGGGGGAGGAGTAACCAAATTCGTCAATTTCGCGAACAAGCGTTACGAGCTGGCCCAGCAGGCGTTAGCAGAGGGGCATGAATACCCACGGCGCTCGCCTCTGTACAGGCATTACGAGAGAGCGATCCACTACGGCATGGCGCGAGCTCCCTTGGAACTGATTGCGCATGTGGTCGAGAACGACCTGCCCTACACGGAAATCCTCACCGCGGATTACATCATGGCCAATCCGATGGCCGCCGACGCCTACGGCGCAGACACTGAGTTCGACAACCCCTCGAGTGCCGTGGAGTTCCAGCCCTCGAGGATAGTCGGGTACTACCGCGGGCACCGGACGCAGGTCGTGGAAGAGGATCCGCTGCTCGGTCGCCGGGTCGTCGATCCGGGAATACTCTCCACGGAATACCCCCACGCTGGGATTCTCAACACGACCGTCTTCCTTAAGCGCTATCCGACCACTGCAACAAACCGAAACCGGGCGAGATCCCGCTGGACGTATTACCACTTCCTCGGCGTGGATATCGAGAAGTCAGCGGCACGAACTACCGATCCGGACGCGCTTGCCGACACGAACAACCCGACCCTGAACAACCCCGCGTGCACGGTCTGCCACATTCCCATGGACCCTGTCGCCGGCACCTTTCAGAACTATGGCGACATGGGATTGTATCGGAACAAGTCCGGTGGCATGGACTCTTTGCCGACGCTGTACAAGTATCCCACTGACGGCAGTGTGTCTCCTTACCGCCGAGGCGACACATGGTTTCGTGACATGCGCGAGCCGGGCTTCAACGGCCAAGTCGCGCCGAGCGCAGACACCAGCCTGCAATGGCTGGCGGAGGAGATTGTCAAGGACGAGAGGTTCGCTACTGCGGTCGTGAAGTTCTGGTGGCCGGCGATCATGGGCGTGGATCTGGAGGAGCCGCCTGCGGAGAGCACAGATTCCGGATTCGAGGCGCGGCGGCTGGCGGCCGCTGCCCAGAACCTTGAGATTGCCGCCCTCGCCGACGCCTTCCGCGCCGGCATCGATGGGGGCGACCCGTGGAACCTCAAGGACCTGCTCGTCGAGATTGCGCTCTCGCCGTGGTTCCGTGCCGAGTCTGTGGTCGGGGAGGACGGGACTCGCGCGGAAGCTCTCCGGGACGCCGGCGTCGACCGGCTCCTGTCTCCAGAAGAACTGGCCAGGAAGACCGAGGCCATCACCGGCTATGTCTGGGGCAGGAGATTCAGCCAGCCGTTCGGGACCGGCGAGGCGCGAAGCAGGCTGCACGACCCTCAAGGGTTCAGCGGCTACCAGTTGCTGTACGGGGGGATCGACTCGGACGGAATCGAGGCACGCACCGGGGACATGACTCCACTGATGGCGGCAGTGGCCCAGAGCCACGCCGTTGAGGTGAGCTGCCCGATCGTGCGACGTGAGTTCTACTACTGGCCAGAGGGTGGCCGCCTGCTGTTTGATGGCATCAGCAGCGCCGACACGCCGCACTCAGACATCGCGAGGGAGTTCGATGTGCTGGCAGAGTCCTATGAGACGAGGCAACTCCTCCAATGGGACGTGGAGCTTGGCGCTGGGGCCAAGAATGTTCGCTTAGCCTACACGAATAACCGAATCGAAGCTTCGGGAGACGGCTCGACGGAAGGACTCGACCGGAACCTGAGCCTTGACCGGATGGTCATCCGCGGCGATGACTCGACGATTCTGGAGGTCGAGTTGGAGTCATTCGCGAGGCAGGGCTGCGGTAGGGCGCGTGGAGAGGTCTACAGGATGGTCAGCAACTGCTCGCTGGATGTGCCAGTTGAGCTGCCGACCGCAGGCCTTTACAGGATCGTCGTCGTCGCTTACCAAGATCGGGCGGGCGACCAAGCTGCCCGCTTGGCCGTCGAAGTGGGATCGCCCGATGGAAGCGGCTCGGGCGCGGCCGCGATACGGCGAAAGCTCGCCGACCTGCACCGCAAGCTCTACGGTGTATCCGTGGCAGTCGATTCCCCGGATGTAGAGGAGGCCTTCAGCCTGTTCGTCGAGATATGGAACCGCAAACGGGCCACAGAGGGTCCCTCGTTCTTTGCGTCGCGCACGCAGTGCAACCTCTCGGCGGACCACCTCTACTTCGAAGGAGTTCTCAGCGATGTGCTGGAGTATCAACCGGGAGGTGCCAGTCGGCTAGAGTCGGCCCGCATCCGCGAACTCGACCGGGCAACCGATTTCGATGACCGGAACCACACGATCCGGACGTGGGCCGTCACACTGGCCTACCTGCTGACCGACTATCGGTACCTTTACTTCTGAGGGGGAATGAGATGACTCGTCGCGGCTTCATGGGCGGCATGCTGGGCGCCGGTGCGGCTGCCGGCTTCAGGGTGCCTCTTGCGAAAGGGGCCGACTACAGAGGCAAGCTGTTCGTGTTCATCCAGGCAGTTGGAGGCTGGGACCCCACAAGTTTCTGCGATCCGAAGACCAACGTGGCCGGCGAGCCGACGATCAACCACTGGGCAGAGGCTGACGAGCCACGCCAGGCGGGGAACATCCCCTATGCGCCATTCGCGAACAATCAGCGCTTCTTCGACAAGTACCACCGGCGCATGCTGGTGGTCAACGGCGTCGATGCCCAGACCAACTCGCACTCCGCCGGTGTCGTCCACAACTGGAGCGGAAGGATCTCCGAGGGCTATCCGACAACCACAGCCCTGTTGGCCGCGCACAACGGCGCCGGCCTCTCGATGCCATACCTCAGTTTCGGAGGGTTCTCCAACACGGCGGGAGTGGCGGTGTTCACGCGGCTGAACAATCCGGCCGAGGTCCGGAACATTGCAAAGCCGGAACTCGTCGGCGGAGATCCAAGTCGGCGCCCGTACCTGCTAGCCGAGGATTGGTCGACAATCACACGTTACCGGAATGCCCGCATGGCACGGTTGGCCGCGGCCCCGAATCTCCTGCCCCGTGATGCCCGCAACCGGGAACTCTACGCGGCAGCTCTAGATCCGGACGCCGCGGAGGGGCTGCGCGACTTTGCAGACATGATCCCGGATTCCGATGCTCTCCAACCCGTCGAGGAGTTCTACCTGTACAGAAGCACACTCAAGCGGCAGGCACAGCTGACGGTCTTGGCGTTCCGGGCAGGTGTGGCCGTGAGCGCCGACCTGCGCCTCGGCGGATTCGACACGCACGATGATCACGACCGGGATCAGGGCTGGCTCTTGGGCAACCTGACCGATGGAATCGACTACCTGTGGGACTACGCCGAACTGCAGGGGGTGGCCGACCGGTTGGTCGTGGTGGTGGGATCGGATTTCGGGCGGACGAACAAGTACAACGCGGATGCCGGGAAGGACCACTGGCCGATCGGCAGCTTCATCGTCATGGAGAAGAATCAACCTTGGACCAACCGCGTGGTGGGAGAGACAGATGAGCTGCACTTTGCCCACACGATCAATCCCGTGACCATGGAGCGGGATGACGCGACCGGATCGCTGATCCATCCGAAGCACGTTCACAAGGCCCTCAGGCGGTATCTCGGGGTCTCGGAGACCGACGACAGCAGACGATTTCCATTCAACAACACCCAGCTGCTTCCCCTGTTCTCCTGATCCGGCCCAACTCACATCGAGCCGGATGGCAAGCTATCTGTAGGCTTCGTCCTCCCCAAGATCGGTCACTTGGCAAGCATCCTCGCCATCTGAGCTGCGAGCGGTATCCGCAGCCTAGGCGCTCGGCCCGACAATAGTCGCTTTTCCAAAGGACCGCGATGACCATAACCGCGACTCCGTTCGAATGGCCCGTCCAGCCGTGTGGACGCGGCCCTGGCAGGGGGCGTCGTGAGTACCGCCTGGTCAGTCGATCCTATGACCCACTCCGCTGGTGGATGACGGACGAATCCCTTGAGGTACGAGGCGACTCACCAAGTGACGTGCTGCTCGGAGGAACTATGTCGGTTCGGGCAAAGTCATCCCCTTGATACAGCAGCGGCAGGTTGCGGCTGCGCGCCAGACCGCATTCTTCGATCGTCTGCGCGAACTGCCCGGCCTGCTTCTCGTTGAGCAGGATTGCCATTATCGCGGACGTGTCTACGACGATCATTTCGGCACGGCCCGTTCGTCATAGAGTTCTTCCTGCAATGTCTGGGAAAGGGGCTCCCTGATGTCGGGGCACAGTCGCAATACTTCCTGCCGGAGCCGATCGCCGTTCAGGTGGTAGCTCTTGAGCGAGGCCCTGATTTGGGCCTTGGTGACTTGATTGCCTACGCGCTCTTCCAACGCGCGCAGAGCCTTTTCGATGACGGCGGTCTTCCTCCCGTAGCCTGAGATGCCCAGCCGATTAGCGAGGCGCTCTACGCGATCATCAAGGTCCGGCCTGTGTGTGATGTTGATCGCCATCCAGGATCCTATTGTCTAGTCGTCAGTATAGTGCTCAACCGCAGAATTGACTGTAGTGTAATTGCCGGATGGCAAGCTCACGATCAGCCGAGGTCCCAACTCACATCCAGCCGGATGGCAAGCTCACGATCAGCCGAGGTCCCAACTCACATCCAGCCGGATGGCAAGCTCACGATCAGCCGAGGTCCCAACTCACATCCAGCCGGATGGTAAGCTACCTGTACACTATCTTCCC